>NZ_JAHVCI010000099.1:0-7397 GCF_019265565.1 Cellulomonas sp. PS-H5 | reverse complement strand
TGTGACTTTCGGCGCTAAATGGCGGGGTTCTGCCGCCGCAGCGTGGCGGGACAGTCAGGTGGCGCCGGGAGTGATGGGTCGCAGGACATCCTCGACCTCGTCGTGTCCCTTCCCGGGCCCGATCTCGGCGCGCTGGTGCTGGCACCACTCCAGGGGCGTGCTGCCAAATCTCGTGTCGCGGCGCGTGGGGTCTGCGCCGTGATGGAGCAGGCGGGTAACGCTGTCGGCTCGGCCGGAGAAGGCGGCCTCGTGCAGGGCGGTGGATCCGTCCCGGTCGACCCCATCTACGGGCGTGGACGCTGCGATGAGCTGATCGATCACGTTCAGCCGGCCGTGTGCCGCGGCAGTCCGCAGGGCCGCGACGCGATCCTCTTCACAGGTCTCGGAGCTCAGGGCGCCGGTGACGTCACCAGCAGCCGCAGCCTGAACCAGGTCCTGCGCTCCGGCGGCGAGTAGGACGTCCACGACGTCGGTCATGCCGAAGACGACAGCGTGTCGGAGGGCGGTCCCTCCTGGGACGCCACCGGCGGTGGGCGACGCGGTCGCGTCCAGGTCCGCTCCAGCCTCGACGAGGACCCGCGCGACCTCCGCGTCGCCGTAGCTGGCGGCGGTCATCAAGGGCGTCTCGGCGTCCAGGGGATCGCCTTCGACCGGAGCGCCGGCGTCGAGGAGCGCGCGGGCGAGAGCAGCGGTGCCGGGGACGTCTCGCCAGGTGTCGCGCGTGGTGTCGAAGCGCATCATCGCCACGTAGCCCAGGGGGCTGGCTCCGTGCAGGTGGTCACACCACCCGGACATCCTCTGGACGGCCAGCTCGGGGTGCGCGGCGAGCAGGTCGACCAGCCGGGCGGCGTCGCCGCTGTCCAGGATGGCGCGTCGCTGGACCTCGAGCTTGAGCTTGGCCCAGTGGGGGAACCCGATACTCGCGGGCCACGGAGAGTTGCGCTGAGCTCAGGGCGAGCTGCTCGGATACGGAGCGGATCCGGGCGACGGCAGCTGGGTCACCGCGTTCGGCCGTCCGTAGAAGGTCCTTGGCCTGGCGCCGGAGCTGCTCGAGGTCGGCGCGCGCTGGCAGAAGGGGCATGACGTCTCCTTAGGAGCTGGCGGCCCGCGCTGCCAGGCAGAGGAGATCGTCGACGGGAGTGGTTCGTCGTGGTGCTGTGGAGGTGGACTCAGTCCTGTCCGCGGGCCCGGTGGCGCCCTCCGCGCCAGCACCGACTCTAAGCCCGCGGCCGCCTGTCAGTGGGTGGGGATGACGTGGCAGACGCCGTCCTCGGAGCAGGCCGCGGGGTTCAGGGTGGCTGCGCGGTCCCGGAGCCGGCGGACCTCCTCGCGCGTCGCCTCGAGCTCTGCGATGCGCTCGTCCAGGGCAGCGGCGTGTCGGTCGAGCAGCGCGGTGACGTGTCCGCAGGGCGGCCCTTGGTCTTCGCGGACCGTGATGATGGTGCGGATCTCGGCGAGGCTCAAGCCGGCACCCTGGGCGGCTCGGACGAAGCGGAGCCGCGCGAGCGATGTCTCGTCGTAGTCGCGGTAGCCCGACGCGGTCCGGGCCGGCTGCGGCAGCACCTGCGCCTGCTCGTAGAACCTCAAGGTCTTCGTCGTCATACCCGCCTGCTCGGCCAGCTCCCCGATCCTCATGGTCTCAAGGCTACGTCTTGACCTTGCCGTGCGGTGGAACGTTTACGGTCCGTCGATGGGCATGGAAGAGACGTGGGACCTGGTCGTCATCGGTAGCGGAGGGGCGGCGATGGCCGCGGGGATTGAGGCCCGGTCGCGCGGGAAGTCGGTCTTGCTGGTCGAGCACGGGGTGCTGGGTGGAACGTGCTTGAACGTGGGGTGCATCCCGAGCAAGAACCTGCTCGCGGCCGCGGGGCGCCGTCACCGGGCGCTCGTCAACCCGTTCCCCGGCCTCCCGACCGGCGCGGGGGGCGTCGACCTGGCGGCTCTGATGGCGCAGAAGCAGGAGCTGATCGACCGGCTCCGTCAGGCGAAGTACACCGACGTGGCCGAGGCGCACGGCTTCCCGGTCATGTACGGCCACGCGCGATTCGTCGACGAGCAGACGCTCGAGGTCGACGGTGAGCGAGTCGCCGGCGCGGCATACATCGTCGCGACAGGCTCGGCCGCTCACATCCCGGCCCTGCCAGGCATGGACACGATCGACCCGCTGACGAGCACCACCGCGATGGAGCTGCAGGACATCCCCTCCTCGATGGTGGTGCTCGGCGGTGGGTACGTCGGGCTCGAGCAGGCCCAGCTCTGGTCCCAGCTCGGTGTCGCGGTCACGCTCGTCGGCCGGCTCGCGCCTCACGCCGAGCCAGAGGTCGCGGACGTGCTGCGGACCGTGTTCGCCGACGACGGCATCACCGTCGTGGAGGAACGCGCGGTGGCGCTCGAGCGCACCGCCGACGGCGCCGTGCTGGTCCGGACCGAGCGCGGCGCGCAGCTGACCGGTCAGCGTCTGCTGGTGGCCACCGGGAGGCACGCGAACACCGACGACCTCGGGCTGGACGACGCCGGGGTGCACACCGACGACCGACGGTTCATCACGGTGGATGCGCACCAGCGCACGAGCAACCCGCGGATCTTCGCCGCCGGTGACGTCTCCGGCGCCCCGCAGTACGTCTACGTCGCTGCACAGACCGGTCACGCTGCAGCTGCCGGAGCCCTTGGCCGGCCCACCACCGTCGACTACCGCGGCCTGCCGTCGGTGACGTTCACGACCCCCCAGCTCGCCTCCGCGGGCCTGACCGAGCAGCAGGCACTGGCCGCCGGGCACGAGTGCGACTCCCGGGTCTTGGATGCCCAGGACATCCCCCGATCGCTCGCCAACCGCGACACCCGCGGCACGCTCAAGGTCGTCGTCGACGCCCACACCCGCAAGATCCTCGGGGTCCACGCCGCCCTCGACGGCGCCGGCGACGTGATGCTCGCCGCGACCTACGCGATCAAGTTCGGGCTCACCGTCGACGACCTCGCCGACACCTGGGCGCCCTACCTGACCATGAGCGAGGCGTTGCGCATCTGCGCCGGCCTCTTCCGCAGCGACATGCCAACGAGCTGCTGCGCGTGAACGGCAGCGGCTGACCGGTTCCGCGCGGCCCGTGTCCCACTTCCTTGGAAGTGGAACAGGCGGGGAGCCCGCAGTTCGTGCGGAGACCGTGTGGTCTTGGCGTTCAGGTGGCGGGGCCTTGTCGGTGTTCTGTGGCGGTCGGGTCAGCTGGCGCCGACAACCAGGGGGTGATCGCGGGTCTACCGCGAGATCTGCCAGCGCGGCCACGCGATGGCAACGCCGGCGCGGCTATCCACCATGCCTCTCCTCGGAGCTCTTCGCTCCGTGCGTGCAGTCTCTCAACCGAGATGCGTCATGGGCCGGGGCAGGGCGTCAGAGGCCGAAGGCTCCGCCGCTGACGAGGATGACGATGCCCAGGCCGATCAGAACGATCGGGAACAGCACGTGTTCCCAGCGTTCGAGGACTTCGGCGATCGGTCGGCGCGTGGCGATGAACTTGGCCAGCATGACGAGGATCGCGACGAGCAGGAGGAAGACGACACAGTAGGCGACCACGGCTACAGGTCCCACGTTGAGGAAGACCGGGACGTAGACGCCGATGTTGTCTCCTCCGTTGGCGAAGGTGACCGCGGCGACGGTCAAGACGCCGACGTTCTTGCCCTCAACCTTGGCGTCATCGTCATCGTCGTCGCTCCCGCGCCAGGCCCGCCATGCGGCCCACAGGCCTAGGGCCAGGGGGATGAGCCCGAAGTAGGGGATGGCTTCTTCAGGAAGGAATGCTCCCGCGCCCAGTGACACGAGCACGGCGGTGCCCAGGATGCCGGCGAACCCGAGGTACTGGCCTGCGGTGATCCGGGCCGTCGTCCCGCGTTGCCCTGCGCCCCGGGCGAAGAACAGCGAGAGCACGATGATGTCGTCGATGTTGGTGGCAACGAACAGGCCGATCGCCTGCAGGACCGAGGAAACGATCACGCGTCAGGCTCCGCGTTGGCGCACCCGGGAACAGGGCAGGCAGGATCGATGCAGGGAGCGTTCTCATTCACGGCGAGGGTGACCTCGACCAGTGCGTTGAGCGCCCGTGCCAGGTGCGGGTCGGCGATCTCGTAACGTGTCTGGCGGCCCTCGGGCTCGGCGACCACGATGCCGCAGTCGCGCAGGCAAGCCAGATGGTTCGACACGTTCGAGCGCGTCAGCCCGAGGTCGCGTGCCAGCTCTGCCGGATAGGCGGGCCGCTCCAACAACGCCATCAGGAGCCGTGACCGTGTTGGGTCGGCCATTGCCCGGCCCAACCGGTTCATCACGTCCAGGCGAGTAGCAATGCTCAGCATGTGCTGAACTATACAGCACTGACTGAACCGGCAGCCTGTGCCGCAAACGAACGATTCCGCTACACGCGCCGGAGGGCCGGGCGGCGCGCGTCGTCGACGAGGCGCCTGATGTAGCGGAACTGCGTGCCGAAAACTACGGCGCGATACTTCCCGTGTCGGACGGGTTTCGCTACGGTCGACGCGTGGGGCATCTCCTGGGGTACGCGCGCGTGTCGACAACCGATCAGGACGCGTCGCTGCAGGTCGATGCGCTGACCAAGGCCGGGTGCTACCGGGTGTTCGTCGACACCGGCTCCGGGTCGCTGCAGCACCGGCCGGAGCTGGACAAGCTGCTGGACCAGCTGCGCCCGGGGGACACCCTGGTGGTGTGGCGGCTGGACCGGCTCGGCCGGTCGATCCGCCACCTGATCGACCAGCTGCAGGTCCTGGCCGACCGCGGCGTGGGGTTCCGGTCGTTGCAGGAGACCATCGACACCACCTCCCCAGGCGGACGGTTGGTGTTTCACGTCTTCGCGGCACTGGCCGAGTTCGAGCGCGACCTGATCCGAGAGCGCACCAACGCCGGCCTGGCGGCCGCTCGTGCTCGGGGCCGCAGCGGTGGGCGGCCGTCGGCGTTGTCCGCGGACCAGGTCCGGGCGGCCCGACGGATGTATGAGCAGAAGGACATGACCGTCGCCCAGATCGGGCAGGTGCTCGGCGTCTCCCGCACCACCATCTACCGGGCCCTGAACCGCGCGCCCGCCGCGGCGGCCCCGTCACGACGAGCCACGAGCGCCGTGTAGGCCGGCCGTGGACGCGGACGGGCGGTGGCGGATCCTGCGGCTGCATGTCGAGGACCAGGTCCCGCTCGCCGCGCTGGCCCGTCACCACGGCCTGGGAGTGCGCACGCTGGAACGCTGGCATGCCCGCTACCGCGCCGGCGGCCTGTCGGCCCTGGGCCGAGTGCCGCGGGCGGACGCGGGCGGGCATCACCTGCCGGCGGACCTCATCGCGCTAATCGAAGGGCTCGGGCTGACCCGGCCCCGCCCACCGATCGCCGCGATCCACCGGACGGTGGTGAAGGTCTGCGCCGGCACCGCGTGGCCGGTCCCGTCCTACGGCGTCGTCCGGTCGATCATCACCGCCCTGGACCCCGGCATGGTCACCCTCGCCCTCGAGGGAGCAGGCTCCTACCGGGACAAGTACGAGCTCGCGTTGCGGCGGACGGCCGACCGCCCCAACGCGATGTGGCAGGCCGACCACACCTTGCTGGACATCGTGCTCGTCGGCACGGACGGCAAGCCGGCCCGGCCGTGGCTGACCGTCGTGATGGACGACTGCTCCCGCGCGATCTGCGGCTACACGGTCTTCTTCGGTGCGCCGTCAACGATGCACACCGCCCTGGCGCTACGGCAGGCGATCTGGCCCAAGGCCGACCCCCGGTGGCCGATGTGCGGCATCCCCGACCTGTTGTACGTCGACCACGGGTCGGACTTCACCAGCGACCACCTGGCCCGCACCGCCGTCGACCTGCACATCCGCCTGATCCACTCCGCCGTCGCGCGACCCCAAGGGCGAGGCAAGGTCGAGCGCTTCTTCGGCACGGTCAACACCGAGCTGCTCACCACCCTGCCCGGACACCTCCACAGCGGCGCGGAGCGCTGGCCCGCGCCAGCCCTGTCCTTGGCTGACCTCGACGCCGCCGTCGGGGCGTTCGTCCTGGACTACAGCGACCGCGCCCACGGCGAGCTCGGCGTCTCGCCGCGGTCGGCGTGGATCGCCGACGGCTGGCTGCCACGCCTTCCCGACAGCCTCCAGGCGCTGGACGGGCTGCTGCTGACCGTGGCCCGATCCAGGACGGTGCGCCGCGACGGCATCCACTTCCAAGGCATGCGCTACGTCTCACCGACCCTCGCCGGCTTCGTCGGCCGCCCCGTGGTCATCCGCTACGACCCCAGAGACATCACCGAGATCCGCGTCTTCGACCACGACCAGTTCCTGTGCACCGCCGTCGCTCAGGAACACCACGCCAAGCAGATCAGCCTCAAGGACGTCCAGGCCGCCCGCAACGCCCGTCGCCGCGCCCTGCGCCGAGGCATCAACGAGCGGATCGCCGTCGTCGCCGCCCACACCCCCGACGCCCCTGCCAGGCCCGTGCCGCCGCGCGTGCCGACCGTGGCGCGGCTCAAGGTCTACAAGGAGGACCTCAGGTGAGCGAACGCTTCATCGTCACCAAGGAGCACCGCCGCTTCACCGAGTTCGCCGACTCCGTCCGGCGCGGGCGCACCATCGGGCTGTGCTTCGGGCCGGCCGGGGTCGGCAAGACCGTCTCCGCACGCCGCTACGCCCACTGGGACCAAGCCCACGAGCTGCTCACCGACTGGGGCCCGCGCTGCGATGACGACGCCAAGATCTACGCCGCGCTGGCCAAGAACCGCACCGCCCTGTACACCCCCGGGGTCCTGACCACCCCGCGGCTGCTGCGCGAGGACCTGGACCGGATCATCACGCGCACCAGCATCTGCATCCAGCAGCACGTCGAAGCCCCCGACCGCATCCCCTTGGACCGGTGGGGCACCCGGCGCACCACCAACTACGTCCAGCTCGTCATCGTCGACGAGTCCGAACGCCTGAGCCCCACCGCGCTCGAGCTCCTACGGGACCGCTACGACCGCGACCAGATCGCCCTGATCCTCATCGGCATGCCCGGGCTGGAGAAGCAGTTCAGCCACTACCCCCAGTTCTACAGCCGCGTCGGCTTCGCCCACCAGTACCGGCCCCTGAGCACCGACGAGATGCTCTTCGTCCTCCAACGCCACTGGCGCTCCCTGGGCAAGACCCTCAACCCCGACGACTTCACCGACGCCCAGACCATCGCCGCGATCAGCCGCATCACCCGCGGCAACTTCCGCCTCCTGGAGCGACTCTTCCCCCAGATCGAACGCGTCCTGAAGATCAACGAGCTGCAGACCATCACCAACGACGTCGTCGAAGCCGCCGCCAGCACCCTCGTCATCGGAGTCAACTAACCGTGCCCCTGAGCGGCTGAAGACCGCCGCCACTCACCGGAGAAAGTCACA
>NZ_JAHVCI010000098.1:0-7528 GCF_019265565.1 Cellulomonas sp. PS-H5 | reverse complement strand
CGGCGCCGGCGCCCGCGGCCAGGGCCTCCGGCCCCGGACCCCGGCGACGCGCGCCCGCCCGGGCCGTGGTCCCGGGCGGGCGCGCGGGTCACCCGCGGGCCTACTGATCCGAGCCGCTGATCGTTGTCGCGCCCCCGTGGGCGTCCTCGGGTTCTGACCAGAGGACGCCTTGGCCGGCGTCGATTGGTCGAACGCCGGCCGCGATCGCGGCCGCAACGTTGTCTCCTGCGCGGACGGCGTCCCTGACCGCAACAGCCCGGCCGCGCGACCCGCGTACGTCACGCAGCGGGCTGCCGAGCTGGTGGCGCCGGGCGGCCCACTCGCGGCGGTTGCCCGTCTGGTCCGTCGCGTGCAGGTGCTCGGGGTTCTGGCAGAGCGAGTTGTCGCACTCGTGCGCGAGAAGCCGGGGCAGCACATCGCCCGGATGATCGAGCGCCCACGCGAAGCGGTGTGCGATCACGACCAGTCCGCTCCTGATCCAGAACCGGCCATGCCCGGCCGAGGCGACCGCGCCACACCACCACCAGCAGTCCGACGGCCCGCCTGATCGCACGTAGCGCTGGAACCGGTCGACCACCCGCGGGTCCTGAGCCGCGTCACGCACGTCGCGCGCGCGTTCACCGCCGCTGTTCCCGGCTCCGCGCGTACGCGGAGCCGGGAACAGCGCGTCCTCGCTCACGAAATCAGTGCGTCCGTCAGCTCGGGCGCGGCGCCCGTCGCCGACGCGCCCGGCGCCGGCACCGGCACGAGGGCCGGCGCCGGCGCCGGCACGTCGTCGGCAAGTGCTCGCAGCCGCTTGCGCTCGGGCTCGTCGAGCTCGAGCAGCGCCCGCTGCCACGCTGCCGGCTCGCCGGCTTCGGTCAGCCGCGCGACCTGCGCGCCCATGCGGCGCTCGACCGCACCGACTTCGTCCTGCAGTCCCGCGATGCGCTCGAGCAGCTTCGTTCGCTCGTCGCCCGCGGCGAAGAACGCGGCCGCCGCTTCCTCGACCGCGCGGTCGCGCTCGACGCGCGCGGCGTCGGCCCGCGCTCGTGCCGCACGCGCACGCTCACGAGCCGAGATCCTTGCTCTCGTACTTCCAGCCATCCCCAGGAACCTCCCTAGTCGACCCAGGTCGAAGCACGTAGCTCGACCCAGGCGCCGAAGTTCCCCTAGCCAGCACCAACCCTAACCCTCACTCCCTCGACCTCCGGCCCCTGCGACTCACGCGCAGCACCCCAGACTCAACACACCTCTTGCACTACAGTGAGTGGCCGCGAGGTTCAGCCGCCTCCGCTCGCTATCGAGAACGATTCTCGCTCGGGTGGAGGTGTGCGCCGCGGTGATGACCGTCCACGTGCTGCACGCCGGCGACGGGTACACCTACCTCACCCGGCAGGTCGCCACCGGCGACGTCCCCCGCCAGCGCGGGGAGGACCTGAGCGCCTACTACACCGCCTCGGGGAACCCGCCAGGCCGGTGGGTGGGGGAGGGCCTGGACTCGCTCGGGGTGTCCGGAAGGGTCACCGAGGCGCAGATGAAGGCGCTGTTCGGCGAGGGTCGGCACCCGGACGCCGATGCGATCGAGCGCGCGCTGGTCGCCGGCGGCGCGAGCGTCAAGGACGCGATGGCCGCGACCCGGCTCGGCCGGCGGTTCATGCTCGCCGACCGCAAGGACGACGACGGGTTCATCAAGGTCCTGCGCGACGAGCACGCCCAGTTCCGCGCCAGGCACGACCGTGACGCCGAGCCCGGCGCGGAGCGCGACGGCCTGCGCCGCTCCGCCGCGGCCCGGTTCCTCACGGCCAAGGGTGAGGCCGCGGGGCCGGCGGCGGTCGGGAAGTACCTGGCGGCGCGGGGGAGCGCGGAGCGCCAGCCGGTCGCCGGGTACGACCTGGTGTTCACCCCGGTCAAGAGCGTCTCGGTGCTGTGGGGGCTGGGAGATGAGCACGTGCGCGGGCAGGTGCTCGCCGCGCACGAGGACGCCTGGCGCGGCGCGCTGTCCTGGCTGGAGTCCCAGGCCGCGCTCACCCGGGTCGGGGCTGGGGGAGTGGCGCAGGTCGACACCCGCGGGTTCTCCGCCACCGCGTTCGACCACTTCGACTCCCGCAGCGGAGACCCGAACCTGCACACCCACGTCGCGGTGTCGAACAAGGTCCTCGGCCTGGACGGCAAGTGGCGATCGCTCGACGGCCGGGTCATCCACGCCCTCGGCGTCGCGGCCTCCGAGCGGTACAACACGCTCGTCGAGACCGGCCTGAGGTCGCGCCTCGGCGTGCGGTTCGTCGAACGCTCCACCGGGCGCGCAGGGCGCCGGCCGGTGCGCGAGCTCGACGGGATCCCCGTCGAGCTCAACACCGAGTTCTCCCGCCGGCGCGAGAGCATCGAGGCCACGTACAAGGACCTGGTCGCCGACTACCGCGCCCGCCACGGGCACGAACCACCCCGCCCGGTGCAGCACAAGCTGGCTCAGCAGGCGACCTTGACCACCCGCGCGGGCAAGGAGACCGGCGTCTCCCAGGAGACCCGACGCGCGCAGTGGATGCCCCGCGCGATCGCGGTCCTCGGGTCGCCCGAGGCCGTCGAACGCACCCTTGCAGCGACCCAGAACCGGCCAGCGCCACCCCTGGAGGCGATGCCCCCGCACGCCGTTCTGGCCGACCAGGTCCTCACCGAGCTGATGACGACCCGGGCGACCTGGAAGTACAACCACGTGCTCGCCGAGTCCCAGCGCGTCGCCCGGCAGTGGGTCGACCACGTCGGGCCCGAGTCCGTGCAGGCACTGGCCGAGGTCCTGACCGACCGCACCCTGGCCGCCTCGATCCGGCTCACCCCACCCGAACCGAACCCCGTACCCGCGGCGCTCCAGCGCGTCGACACCACGAGCGTCTACGTCCAGCACGCCGGCGCCAAGTACACCGCCAACCCGATCCTGGACGCCGAGGACCGGCTGCTCGCCGCAGCCCGCCGGCCCGGCGGACTCGTCATCGGCGAAGACGTCGTCGCCCGGCACCTGGCGGGCCCAGGGGCCTCGCCCGACCTCGGACGCGCGCCACTGGACCCCGGGCAGGCCGAGCTGGTGCGCCAGTTCGCGACCGGGGGGCGCCTGCTCCAGGTCGCGGTCGGACCCGCCGGCGCCGGCAAGACCACCGCCATGCGCGCCTTCACCCGCACGGTTCAAGACGCCGGCGGCACCGTGATCGCGCTCGCGCCGGCGGCCAACGCCGCCGCGCTGCTGGGCAAGGAGATCGGCGTCGAGGCCTACTCGATCCACGCCTTCCTCGCCCGTCAGGGCCTGGACCCCGACGACGCCAAGCTGCTGCGCGGACCCATCCCGGCCGACCTGCCCGCCGGCGAGCTCACGCCCTCGACCATCGTCCTGATCGACGAAGCCGGCATGGCCGCGACCCCGCACCTGGACGCCGTGGTGCGCCTCGCCGCGATGCACGGCGCGAGCGTGCGCGCCGTCGGCGACTGGGCACAGCTCCAGGCCGTCGGCGCCGGCGGCGCGCTGCGACTCATCGACGAGCAGGTCGGCGGCGCGCACCTCGTCGACGTCCACCGCTTCAAGACCACTGGCGAGGCACAGGCCACCCTCCGCCTGCGCAGCGGCGACCTGAGCGTCATCGACGACTTCTACGCACCACAGGACAGGCTGCGCGGCGGCAGCATCGAAGCGATGACCGAGGAGATGTACGCGCACTGGTGGGCCGACCACACCGCAGGTCGCGACGCCGTCATGATCGCCCAGGCCAACACCGACGTCGTCGCCCTGGCCGCCCGTGCCCGCAAGGACCTCGTCGACGCAGGCATGGTCACCCCCGAGGGCGTCCGCCTGCACGACGACAACACCGCCGGCGTCGGTGACCACATCGTCAGCCGCCTCAACGACACCGACCTCAAGATGCGCACCGGCACCGACTACGTACGCAACGGCGCCACCTGGACCGTCCTGGCGACCAACCCCGACGGGTCGCTCCGCGCGCGCTCGATCGCCCACGGCGCGCAGGTCGACCTCCCGGCGGCGTACGTCGCAGAGCACGTCGAGCTCGCCTACGCCTCGACCGTCAACCGCACCCAGGGCATGACCGTCACCGCCGGGTACGCCCTGGTCACCGAACGCATGGGCCGCGACGGCCTCTACCCGGCGATGACCCGCGGCACCCACACCAACATGGCCTTCGTCGTCGTCGACGACCTCCTCGACGTCGACCCGCACCCACCCGGGGCCCCGCCCCGCGCGGTGCGCGAGGCGATGGCATCGGCGATGGGCGCGACCGACGACACCCCCTCGGCCACCGCGACCACCGCAGCGGAGGCCGAGCGGGTCGTGTCGCTTGCCACCACGCACCCGGCCTACGAAGACGCCCTCGCCCGCGTGCTCGACCCCGGCCGCGACGACCGGATGGCCGACGTCGTCCGCACGGCGCTGCCCGACTACGCCGCCGAGCTCGTGCTCGAGGACAACGCCTGGCCCACGCTGCGCGACGTCCTCGCTGCTCACGAGCGAGCCGGGCAAGACCTCGAACACCTCCTCAGCTCCAGCTTCGCCGAGCGCGAGATCGACACCGCTCGGTCCGTCGCGCGCGTCATGTGGCACCGCGTCGGCGCCCCCGAACTCCCCGCCCCGAGCGACGCGCGGCTGCCTTCGTGGGTCAGCCCGGCACCTGACCCGGGCGGCCACGAGATCGCCGACGCTGAAGTCGCGCGATGGGCTGTACGACAGGTCGACGAGATGGCGAGCCGCGTCGACCAGCTGGTCGACCGGGTGGCCGAACACCCGCCGGCCTGGGCCGAGAACCTGCACCCGCGACCTGAGCACCCCGGGCCCGAGCGCACAGCCTGGGAGGCCGACATGCGCACCGTCGTCGCCTACCGCGACCGATGGGACATCCGCGACGACACCGAACCCGTACCCGCCGACAACGTCGCCGGCATCCAGAAGGCCGCCCGCGACGAGGCCGAGCGGGCAGCCAGCCGGCTTCAGACCGACACCCCGAACCCCGAGGCCGGCGTCGCCGCCGAACGCGCCGCGCTCGCCGAACGCAGCCAGGCCGCAGTCCAGGAAGCCCGCCGCGCCGCGCAGCAGGCATCCGAGGCCGCCGACACTCTCGCGCACCCCGGAACCACGCCGACAGACGAACGCCTCGACGCACTGCGCGCCGTGCGCGACCGAGCTTCGACCCCCGAGCTCGACGACCTGCGCGATCGTCTGCGCACGCTCGCACCAGACACTGCACCGGCGAGCGGCTACGAGGACATCCGCGCCCTGGCGGCCCGGGCGCAGGCAGCCCAGGCCGACCGGCAGGCTCACGAGCAGCAACAGGCTGCCGATCGGGCACGCCAGGCCCACGTCGACCGCTACGAACGACCCGTGCCACCGCCGGCACGTGGTCCTGTCCAGCGCTAAGCACCGACGGTCAGGCATCGACGAGATGACCCGCACGAGCGCGAGCGCGGCGCGGTGGCAGGTTGCGTCTGAGGGCGGGCGCCCGGCCGCTACGGAACGGTCGCGCGCCGGCTGCGAGAACGCTCTTGACCGGGCTTCTAGATGTACTGCCTTGAACGCATGAACGCAGAGACTCCCCGTGCGCTGCCTGCCGGCTCGTGCTGGTGCGGGTGCGGCGCCGACGTCGGTCGCCGCGCCTTCTTCGCCAGAGGCCACGACAAGGTCGCCGAGGGTGCCCTGCTTGCGGCGAAGTACGGCGGCGAGGTCGCACAGCTTCTGCTCGAGCACGGATTCGGTCCCGGCCGGGAGTCGGTCACCGCGGCCGCCGTGGCGTCGGGCGCCTGGGAACGCTGCCCGGCGCCAGGCTGCGGTTACCCGGGGACCCCGGAGAGCGTGCGGAACCACCGCCGCAAGGCCAGCCACTAGTCATCCCGGTCAAGACCACCACGGAGGAACGCATGGACGAGCTCCACACGAGGCTGCGGGCCTGGGCGCGCGGCATCTACCCGACGGAGGCGGCGACCGAACTCCTGATCCGCACCGGTTTCGCCCGGCCCGGCAACCCCTGGGTCCGGCGCGAGCCGTCCGGAGGGACGGCGCCCGATGACATCTGGATCGACTTCGCGGAGATCCCCGAGCACGTCGGGTCGCTGTCGTCCGGTGAGCGCCGCGTGCTCATGTTCGCCGCGTCGCTGTCGGACGTCGTCGGCGCCCCGGAGGTGAAGATCGGCGACCTGGTCTCGGTCGACCCGAACTGGCTGACTCTGCTGGCGGCCGCCGTCCAGCACGCCGGCGGGCGCCGCGACGCCTGGGACCGGGTGCCCGAGGTCGTGGACCTGGCCCCACATGTAGTGGCCGCCTGGCCCGACCTCAGGTGGTCGCTCGGGGACCGCGACGCTGAGGGCGGGGAGCGGTGATGAGGCGGCGTGCCGCGGCCTCGCGAGCTGAGGAAGAGGCTCGCGCGCTGGCGGAGACGGTGCGCGCAATGGCGGAGCTTCGGCGGGACGAGTACCGGAGGAAGCGGTTCGCGAGTCTCGTGCTCGCCGCCGGGCTCGGCATCGCTCTTGGCGCGACGTTCCTACTCCCGGGCGATGACTCCGCGCTGCTGGTCGAGGGCGATCACTCCACGGTGCTGCCGGCCCCGTGGGTAGGCGCCATGGTGCCCGGTGTGCGGTGGATCGCTGCTGTCGCTCTGCTGCTGTTGCTCGTCGCCGCCCTCTGGTGGTCGGTGCGGATGCTGTCGGTCCGTCACGCGGCTGACCGCGTGATCGCGGGCTCGCGCTGACGGCTTCCGCAGGTGGCGCAGCGAGTGGTCGAGGCAACGCCGTTAATGTAGGTTATGTCCGCTTTGTAGTCGGCGCATCTCTCTGGCCAGCGCGCTTGACCGACTCTTTAGGTGGCCGAGTGTGGGGGCGCTTCGCTGGATCCCGCATCTGACGCGGAGTGGGAGCGGGACGCAGGCGTAGCTATCCACGAGCTGAGGATGCGCAGTTTGTCTTCGCTCGCGGAGCCGGGTTCCGGCGACCATGGCCTCGAACTCGGCCATCGCCGCGAACACGTGGAACGTCAGCCGTCCGGCTGGCGTGGTGGTGTCGATCCCCTCGTTCAGCGACCGCAGCTCGACGCCGCGGGCTCCGAGGTCGGTGACGGTGGCCACCAGGTGCTGCACTGACCGCCCCAGGCGGTCTAGCCGCCACACGACCAGGACGTCGCCGGCGCGCGCGTAGTCGAGCACCGCGGCGAGCTGCGGACGGTCCGCGACCGTGCCGCTCGCGTGATCGGTCCAGACCCGGTCGACGCCCGCACGCTCGAGCGCGTCGTGCTGCAGCGCCGGGTCCTGCAGATCCGTCGACACCCTCGCGTACCCCAGCAGCTGTCCCATGGGCTCGGAGCGTACGGAACTCGTCGACGACGACGTTGCGGACACCTCGGTTTCGGACACGGGTTCTGGACACCACTCCCCTGGCGTGTCGTGTGACTTTCGGCGCTAAATGGCGGGGTTCTGCCGCCGCAGCGTGGCGGGACAGTCAGGTGGCGCCGGGAGTGATGGGTCGCAGGACATCCTCGACCTCGTCGTGTCCCTTCCCGGGCCCGATCTCG
>NZ_JAHVCI010000097.1:0-7570 GCF_019265565.1 Cellulomonas sp. PS-H5 | reverse complement strand
TCGCCACTGATCCACCCAGCAAGCTGGGCTTCACCGTTCGACTTGCATGTGTTAAGCACGCCGCCAGCGTTCGTCCTGAGCCAGAATCAAACTCTCCGTAGATGTCTCATTGGCAACCACCACCCGAGAGCGGCGATCCACCGACACACGAAACGACCCCCACCCGCTGGCGAGCGAGGATCAGTCAATTCGGCTGCTAAAGAAGCCACCCGACGGGGTCGGAAGGCTTCCGTATCAACCAAGACCCACCGACACCGAACGACCAACCCCGAACGGGGCGGCCACCCGAGCCGATGAACCATCTTGGCATCAACTACTAGGCACACTGTTGAGTTCTCAAAGAACAGACGCGCATCCTTCGTTCGCTCTTGCGAGCTCCTGACCGGAGGCAACCGTTCAAACTTATCCGATCCGCTCCGGCCGGTCAAGTCCGTGTGGACCGTCCCGATCCTCGTGGATCGTCCCGCGGCGCGGCGATGTCCGGGCTCATGCGTCCCGTTGAGGCCGTACCAGGGGGTGGTCGTCCGCGGGACCAGCCACCGGGTTGATCCTCGGTGTCCGTTCCTCCCTGCCGGGCGACGAAGAAGAACATTACGCACGGCCCGCAGGGACCGTCAACTCGGGACGCCGTGACGGCGGTCACCCCCGATCCCTACCCTCACCTGCGGCGTTCCTCCGGCCGGTCCCCCGCGCGGGCCGGCGAGACGACGCGGGCCCGCCCGACCACGGAGGTCGGACGGGCCCGGTCGGCGGTCGCCGCGCTCCCCCCACCCGGAAGGGGCCGGCGGCCTGGAGTCAGTACAGGGCGCTCGCCAGCGCGCGGCGCGCGGCCGCGACCCGGGGGTCCTCGGCGCCGACGACGTCGAACAGCTCGACCAGCCGCACCCGGATCCGCTCGCGGTCCGGGCCGAACGTGACCCGGACGGTGTCGACGAGCCGCGCGAACGCGTCCTCGATCTGGCCGCCCAGCACGTCGACGTCCGCCACCGCCAGCTGCGCGTCCACGTCGGACGGGGCATCGGCGGCCGTCTTGCGCACCTCGGCGAGGTCGACGTCCCGGGTCCGGCTCAGCAGCCCGACCTGCGCCAGACCCGCGCGCGCCATGTCGTCGCGGGGGTTCTCCTTGAGCGCCTGCTCGTAGGCAGCGGCCGCGGCCGGCAGGTCGTCGCGCTCGATCGCGTCGTACGCCTCCTGGTGCAGCGGCGGGAGCGGCGGCTCCTCGGGCTCGGCCGGCGCCGGCTCCGCCTCCTGGGCCGCGACCGTGCCCGTGATGCCGTTGGCGGCGGCGGCCTCGAGGACCTGGTCGAGCACGCCCCGCACCTGGTCGGCCGGCGGTGCGCCCTGGAACAGCGGCAGCGGCTGGCCCGCCAGGACGGCGACGACGGCCGGGACCGACTGCGTCTGGAACGCGGCGGCGACCTGCGGGTTGGCCTCGGAGTCGATCCGCGCGAGCAGGAGTCGCCCGCCGTACTGGTCGGCTAGCGCCCCGAGGTCGCGGGCGAGGTTGATGCTGGTCTCGCTCCACGACGCCCACAGCAGGACGACGACCGGGTGCTGGGTCGAGGACTGCACCAGGGCCGGGAAGCCCTCGGTGTCGACGTCGACCGTGTACGGCCCCGGCGTCGGCAGCCCGCCCGGGGTGCCGGGCGCGGGGGTGGCCGGGCGCCCGAGCCCGGAGAGGTCGACCGCCCCGCGCACGTTGAGGCGCGGCTCGTGGGCCGGGTTCTGGCTCATGCCGAAGTGCTCCTGCTCTCGCGTGCTCTCACGTCATCACTCACCGGTGACCGCCGTGCGGGCGTGCTCCGCCGCCAGCACGGTCACCTGCTGCGCGCCGCCCGCCGGGGGCACGTACATCGCTACCACGTCGGTCCAGGTCCGGACCAGGTTGCTCGACACGCTGCCCTTGCCGGCGAGGGCGGCGTCGAACGGGTCGTTCAGCGTGATGCTGCCCTGGGACAGCGTGACGGTGGTGACCGTCGTCAGCTGACCGACCACGATCGCCCCGCCGTCGGCGGTGCGCAGCGCGGTCACCGCACCCGCCTCCGGGGAGACCGTCTCGGCGACGGTCGCCACCGCCTGCAGGCTCGCGGTGGTCTGGTTCCGCGCCTCGGTGATCGCGGTGCGGAAGAAGTCGGCCGGGAAGGTCGCCGCGGCCGCGGACGCGTCGCCGTTCGTGAGCACGTCCGCGTACTGCGCCATCGCCTCGGTCGGCGACAGCAGCAGCGACGTGCCGTCGTCGGCGGCCACCGGCTCGCTGCCCTCCTCGGGCGTGGCCGTCGGCGGCATCTGCACCGACGGTCCGAGCCGTGCCCAGCTCCACAGCCGGTACGGGTCCCGCGGGCCGTCCTGCATCAGGACGAGCAGCAGCGGCGCCTGCAGGTCGTCGGGCTGCGTGGTCACGACCATCTGCGTCCGCGGCCAGCTGGTGGTGTCGGGGGTGATCGTCGTCTGCGCGGTCGTCGGGATCACGACCGGAGGACGCTCGCCGTTGGTCGCGGTGGCGCGGACGTACTCCGCCGAGCGGATCGCGAGCGCCGGCCCGACGAGCCGGGCGCCGAGACCCGAGGCGTCGAGCGCCTCGTCCCCGGCCGCGAGGACCGTCCCGACCTGGTCGAGCACGTCGGTCGACTGGGCGACGGTCAGCGCCGGCGGCGGGACCGCCGGCACGGCGTCGGGCGTCGGCTCCGGCACCGGGTTGGCGCAGGCCGCCAGACCCAGGGCCGCGACGACGGCGACCGCCGTGCCGGCCAGACGGCGGCGCAGCCGCGCGGTGCCGGGGCGGTGCCCCGTGGTGCGTGCGGTCATCGGCCCTCCTCCGGGGTGTCGTCGTCCTGCGGGGTGGCGGCGCCCTCGTCGGTGCTGGGGAACCCCCACATGCGACGCCAGGCGTCCGCGCGCTGGGCGCGGGTGGCGGCGTCGTCCTCGGCGGCGGCACCGGGCCCGCCGGGCGCGGCCCCCGGACGCGGCGCCGGCGCGGAGGGCGTCGGCGCACCCGGGACGCGGGGGGCGGCGGGCGACGACGCCGTACGCGCACCGGGCGGGGCGGACGGAGCGGGTGCCGGGGACCCGACCGGACCGGAGGCCGGGCGGGCGGCCGGGCCGGGAGCGGGCGCCGGGGCCCAGGACGCCGTGGGCGCCGGGCCGGCAGACGAGCCCGCGGCGGGTCCGGAGCCGGTCGCCGCGGGGTGCGCCGGTGACGTCGCGGCGTCGTCCGTCCGCGAGGGAGCCGGCTCGCCCGTGCCGGAGCGGCCTCGGCGCCGCGGGAGGCGGTCGGCGAGCCCCCGACCGGCCCTGGCCGGGCGGGCGTCGGCGTCGGCGTCCGCGGCGGGCGGGGCGGCCGGGGTCGACGACGCACCAGCGGCGTCCGCCGGGGCGGCCGGCGTCACCGGCAGGGTCGTGGTCGCGTCGTCGCGCGGAC
The DNA here is from genome assembly GCF_019265565.1 of Cellulomonas sp. PS-H5. Classification (NCBI taxonomy): domain Bacteria; kingdom Bacillati; phylum Actinomycetota; class Actinomycetes; order Micrococcales; family Cellulomonadaceae; genus Cellulomonas; species Cellulomonas sp. PS-H5. Next base: position 4,152 of record NZ_JAHVCI010000097.1, on the reverse strand, counting down.
CGGACCGGGGCGCGGCAGCGCGGGCAGCCGGGCCGCTGCCGGTCGTCGCGGGCGCGTCCGGGGTCGGCCCGGGGACGGCGGTGGCCGTACCGGCGCCCGCCGGGGTCGCGTCGGGGCCGGTCGCGGCCGCATCCGTGCCCGCCGGGGTCGCACCCGGCGCAGCCGGCGTCGCCCCGGTGACCACGGGCGTCGCCCCGGTGACCACGGGCGTCGCCCCCGTCACCACGGGCGTCGCCCCTGTCACGGCCGGCACGGAGCCGGTGGGCGTCCGGCCGCCGCGCTTGCGGGCGGCCGCCGCGGCGGCCTCGGCCTCACGGATCTGCCGGCGGGTCAGCGGCGCCCCCGGCGTGACGGTGCCGAGCGGGATCGCTCCGTCGGGCCCGGCCGCCGGGACACCGCCCGCTCCACCCCCCTGCGCACCGGCAGGGAGGGGAACCGTCGCGAGCGTCCCGGTGCTCACGTCGGTCCAGCCGGCGTCGGGGCCCTCGCGCCGCTCGCGCAGGATGCGCACGAGCAGGATCGCGGCGACCGCCAGCAGCAGCACGCCGAGCGCGACGCCCGGCCACAGCCACGGCGTGGTGACGGTCTGCGGCCAGGACAGGTCCAGCACCGGCGCGCTGTCGCCCAGGCTCACGGCGAGCAGCGACCAGCGGCCCTCCTGGGCCGGCCACTCGAGCGTCGCGGTGCCGTCGCCGGCGACCTCGGCGACCCACATGTCGTTGCCGGTCGGGTCGGCCGCGGTCGCCGCGGCCGCGCCCGCGTCCTCGCTCGCCGTCGGCGACGGGGCCGCCTCGGCGGCGGCCTCCTCGGTCGCGGACGCGGACGGGCTCGCGGACGGCTCCGCCGCGTCCTGGCCGGACGTGGTGGCGAGCGTGTGCCAGTCGGACAGACCGGTGACCCGCTCGTACGGGTCGGCGCCCACCCAGGCGGTGACGTCCGTGTCCCGGCCGACCGCGAGCACCACCGGCGCGCCGTCGGCGCGCACGGTCACGGTGACGGGGTCGCCGGCGAGCTCGAGCACGCCGGGGTCGGTCACGAGGGTCCGGGTCTGTCCCCCGGGCGCGGCCGTGGCCACCAGCGGGTCGTCGGCCCGCCAGACGGTGGCGGAGGCGACGCCGAGCCCGATGGCCGCGACCCCGAGCACCCCGAGGACGGCGGCGATCAGTCGTTGGAGCACGCATCTTCCTCTCGAACGTGACGTCCCAGGATAGGCGGACCACCTCGGGGTCCGGGCAAATCGGGCCTGCTGCGGGCCGGGTGCGTGCCCGGCCGACGGGTGTCCCGGGCCGTGGCGCTGCCGATACCCTGGACGGCGGACGCGGGCCGACCGACGCCCCGAGCCTCCCGCCCGGAGGCCGTCCCCACAAGCGCTCGCGCGCGCTCGCAGGAGGAACTTCGTGGCAGAGGACCGTACGCCCTTCCCGGTGGTCAACTTCCGTGGTTACGACCGCGGACCCGTCGACACCCGGATGCAGGAGCTCGAGCGCGCGCTGCAGGACGCCCGCAGCCAGGTCGCCTCGATGGACGAGCGCGTGCTGCAGATCTCGGGCGAGCTGTCCGAGGCGCACCGCCAGCTCCGCGAGGCGGAGCGGCCGACCTACTCGGGACTGGGCTCCCGCATCGAGATGCTGCTGCGGTCCGCCGAGGAGCAGTCGTCCGACGTCGTGCAGCAGGCGAACGCGCAGGCGTCCGACGCCCTGGCCCGTGCGCGGCTCGCGGCCGGCCAGCTCCGTGCCCGCGCCGAGAACGAGGTCGCCGAGCTGCTCGCGACCGCGCGCCGCGAGGCGACGGAGGAGCGGTCGACGGCGCACACCGAGGCCGAGAGCGCGCTGACCGGCGCGCAGCGACGCGCGGAGGAGCTGGTCGGGTCGGCGGAGCGCGAGGCCGCCCGGATCCAGACCGCCATCCAGACCGAGGAGAGCGAGCGCCGCGCGACGCTGGAGCGCGAGCTCGGCACGCTGCGGGCGACGGTCGAGCGCGAGACGACCGAGCTCCGGATCAGCACCGAGCAGGCCGCGGAGGAGCTGCGCACGCGCACCGAGTCGGAGACGACGGCGATGCGGGCCGAGGCCGAGCGCTACGACCAGGACCTGCGTCAGGCCGCCGACGCCGAGACGACGGCGCTGCGGCAGCGCGTGACCGCGGAGCTCGCCGAGCTGCGCACCGAGGCCGAGCGCTGGGCCGCGATGCAGCGGTCGGTGGCGGCGACGGAGATCGCCGAGGCGCGGCAGGCCGCGGCCGAGGAGTCCCGCGCCGTGCGCGCCGACGCCGCCGCCCAGGCCGACGCCGTGCGGTCGGCCGCCGAGCGGGCCGCCGCCGAGACCCAGCAGCGGGCGACCGCCGAGACCACCGCCCTGCGGGCCGAGGCCGAGCAGTACTCGGGCTTCGTCCGGGCGACCGCCGACCGCGAGACCGGTGAGCTGCGCGCGGCCGTGGCCGACGAGATCGCGGCCGCCCGGCAGGAGGCCGAGCAGGCGCTCGCCGCCCTGCGCGCGGAGTCCGAGCAGTACGCGAGCGAGCTGCGCGCCACCGCCGAGCGCGAGACCACCGAGCTGCGCGAGCGCACCGAGCACGAGGCCGCCACCCTCCGGGCGCTCGCCGAGCGCGAGACCACCGAGCTGCGCGAGCGCACCGAGCGCGATGCGGCCGAGCTGCGCGAGCGCACGGAGCGCGAGGTCGCGGAGCTGCGCGAGGCCACCCGCCTCGACGTCGAGCGTCAGCTCACCGAGGCGAACCGGGCCGCGGACGAGGTCCGGTCGACCGCCCGCGCCGAGGCCGACGCGCTCACCGCGCAGGCCCGCCAGCAGCTCGCCGACGCCGAGCTGCAGATCGCCGCGCAGCGCGAGGCCGCCGAGCGCGCCGACGCCGAGCGGCACGCCACGGCCCGCGCCGAGACCGAGAAGCTCGTCTCCGACGCCGAGGCGCACGCCGCCGACGCCGAGCAGCGGGTCGCCAAGGCGCTCGAGCAGGCCGAGAAGATCCGCGTCGACTCGCAGAACCACTCCAAGGAGCTGCTGTCCAACGCCCGCGCGAACGCCGACCGCGTCGTCGCCGAGGCCCGCGAGCACGCCGAGAAGACGCTGTCCGAGGCGATGGCCGAGTCCGAGCGCGAGCGCACGACGTCGCAGCGGCAGGTCGAGGACCTGAACCGGCAGCGCGAGTCGATAACGTCCTACCTGGACGAGCTGCGCAACCTGCTCGGCCACGACCCGGCGCCGAACCGCACGACGCTGGAGAAGGCCGACGCCGCCCAGGCGCAGTTCGACGCGAAGCAGGCCGCCCGCCCTGCCGCCCGCCCGGCCCGCGGCAAGGGCCGGCCCGCCCCGGTGTCGGCGGCGACGCCCGCGGTCCCGGCACCCGCCGGGGCGAAGGACGACGCGAAGCCGGACGCGGCGGCGGACGGGGCGAAGGACGCCGTCGGCGCCGAGGCCGCCGCGGACGCGACGGCCACCGCCGAGGCTGCCCCCGCCCCGACCGCGCAGGACGCCGAGCGCCCCGCCGCCGCGAAGGAGGCGGCGCAGGCCGCCCAGCAGCCCGCCGACAGCGCCGAGACCTCCGAGGACGAGGCCGCGGCCGCGCCGGCCGAGAAGTGAGCGAGCGCGACGCGTCGTCGGTCCCCGCCGGGGCCGACGACGCGGGTGCGCCCGACGCGCCCGCCGATCGCGCCGCCGACTGGCGGTCCCGCCGCCGCGAGGCCGCCGACGCCCACGAGGCCGCCCTCCGCGCCCGGCGTCAGGCCGAGTCCGCCCGCGCCCGCGAGCTCATCGCGCGGTTCGTCGCCGACGCCCGCGACCGGGGCGTCGCCCCCGAGCCGCTGCACGCGCAGGGCTACGGCGGGCGTGGTCGCTACCGCACGCCTCTGGAGGGCTGGTACCTGCGCCGGGACCGGACGGTCGCGATCGGCACCGACGGCGGCTTCTACGTGCTGACCGTGCCGCCGTCGCTGGCCGCGCGGCTGCGCGGGGTGCGGCCGGAGCCGCAGGACCCGCCGCTCGTCATCGGCGCGGGCGGCAAGGACGGCGAGTCGCTGGACCTGCCGGTCGCGCTCGCCCGCGCGCTCGGCGACGACGCGGCCTGACGCCGCGCCGCCCCGGCCGGGCCCGGCCGGCGGCGCCTGCGTCCGGCTCCGCTCGCGGCCCCGGACCCGGCCCG
>NZ_JAHVCI010000096.1:0-7832 GCF_019265565.1 Cellulomonas sp. PS-H5 | reverse complement strand
GGCGGCTGCGGCTGCCGCGCCCGGCCCGCGCCGCATCCGACACGCGCCGCGCCCGGGCCCGCGCCGCGCCCGGGCCCGGACGCCCACCCGGCACCCGCCGTCACAGCCCGCGCCACCCCCCGGTCGCCCGGCCGACGCGCTCCGACACCCCGCTCCCCACCAGCACCCCCGCCGCGATCGCCACGATCGTCAGCAGCGCGTTGAGGAAGTCCCCCAGCCCGGCGGCCGCGTCGGCCCCGACGATCTCGGTCACCCCCTCCAGCCCCAGCGCCCCGGGCACCAGCAGCCAGAACGCCGGCAGGAAGGTCACCGGCACCGGCGGGCCGCTCGGCTGCTGCTGGATCGCGTACGCCACCGGCAGCACCACGACCCCGGCCGCGAACGACGCCCCGAGCGGGTTCAGCACCAGCCCCGCCCCGGCCTGCACCCCGTACGCGACGCCGAGCACGGCCAGCAGCCACGGCAGCGAGCGCGGCGGCACCGCGGACGACAGGAACACCCCGAGCCCGAACACCGCCACCCCGACCCACGGCGCCCAGGCCCCGAGCGGCGCCTCCGGCTGCGGCGGCCCCGGCAGCCCGGCGAACTCCACCCCGAGCGCGATGCCGAACGTCAGCAGCAGCAGCCGCTCGAGCCCGTAGACCAGCCGCGCCGAGCCCGACAGCATCGACCCGGACGCCAGCTCGATCGTCGCCATCGTCAGCGCGGCCCCGGGCAGCATCGTCACGAGGGTCGGGATCACGATGTCGAGAGGCGCGGACCCGAGCACGGGCTCGGAGAGCCGGAACACCAGCCAGGTGACGACGCCCGCCGTCAGCATCGGCAGCACGACCGCGACCGCGTGCGACCGCTCGCCCCACAGCGTCAGCACGCCGACCAGCACGCCGAGCACCAGGTACGCGGGCAGGGCCGACGCCGTCGGGTTGAGCAGCAGACCAAGGCCGAGCACCATCACGCTCGTCCCGGCGACCCGCAGCCAGGCCGGCAGCCGCGGGCGCGCGGTGAGCAGCGCCTGCAGCCGGCCGACGGCCTCGGCGACGCCGAGCTTGGCGTGCCGGATGTCGTCGATCAGCCGGTACAGCGCGTCGACCTGGTCCAGCCGCAGCGAGGCGTTGGGCGCGGGCGCGAAGTCGACGCGGGTGGAGTCGCCGGCCACGATCCGGACGAACACGCCGGTGGGCAGCACGAAGAACCGCACCCCCGACGCCGCGTAGACCGCCGCGACGTCGTCGAGGATCGCCGCCACCCGGTCCGCGGCGTCGCCGGCGCGCTGCATCGCGACGCCGAGCCGGCGCAGCAGGTCGAGCACGGCCTCGGGCGGCTGCTCGGGGACCTGCGGCGCCTCGGCGGGCAGCGGCGACAGCCGCCGGGCCAGGGCGGCCCTCGCCCGCGCGAGCCCTCGGCGCCCCGGGTTGGCCACCTGACCAGGATGTCGACGGCCGCCGGTCGAGCGCTCACCCCCGCGGGGTGATCGGCGACGGGGGTCCGGCGGCCTACGGTCGAGCCACCGAGCCATCGGGCCGTCGCAGGGGCGCGGCCCGCCGGACGTGGGGGTCGACGATGGGCGATGCGACGGCGGGGACCGCCGCGGCGGGCACGACGGCACGGGGCGCGCGGAGCGTGCTGATCGCGACCTGCCTGTCCACCCTCGTGGTGAACGCGAACACCTCGGCGGTGAGCATCCTGCTCCCGGCGATCAGCGCGGACACCGGGACGTCCGTCGACACCCTGCAGTGGGCCGTCACCGGCTACTCGCTGGTCGGCGCGGCCGTCATCATCACAGCCGGGTCGCTGGGCGACGTCTTCGGGCGCAAGCGGGTGTTCCAGCTCGGCCTGCTGCTGTTCGTGCTGTCCTGCGTACTCATCGCGCTGTCCCAGGACGGCACCGGCGTGATCGTCGGCCGGCTGATCCAGGGCGCTGCCGGGTCGACGATCCTGGCGTGCGGGCTGAGCCTGCTGTCGGTGGCGAGCGACGGCGAGGACCAGCTGCGGTCGGTGTCGCTGTGGGGCGCGGCGGCGGCGGTCGGGGCCGCGGCGGGCCCGCTTCTCGGAGGCGTCCTCGTGGACCTGACCGGGTGGCAGGGCCTGTTCTGGATCGACGCCGGCGTCGGCGTGGTCTGCATGCTGATGACGTACTTCACCGTCGCCGAGTCGAAGGACCCGGACCGGCCGCACTCGATCGACTACCTCGGGACCGTCCTGGTCGCCCTGACCCTCGCGCCGCTCATCCTCGGCGTGAGCAAGAGCGGCGACTGGGGCTGGCTGTCCGCGGCGACGATCGGCTGCCTGGCGGTCAGCGTGGTCGCCGGCTGGCTGTTCGTCGTCGTCGAGAAGCGGGTGGCGGTGCCGCTGCTCGACCTGGCGCTGCTGCGGAACCGGATCCTGGTCGGCGCGACGCTGGCGATCCTCATCGGCGCGGGCACGATCAACGGCCTGATGTACCTGCTCAGCCTGTACTTCCAGGACCCGGCCGCGCTCGGGTTCTCGTCCTTCCAGGCCGGCCTCGCGACGCTGCCCGCGACCGTGGGCCTCGTGGTCGTCGCGCCGCTGGTGCCCCGGATGACGAAGCGGGTCGGCGGCCGGCAGGTGATCGGCGTCGGCTTCCTGCTGACGACGGCCGGGTTCGTGATCGTCGGGTTCGTGCAGGCCGGCTGGGGGTACGGGGCGTTCCTGCTGCCGCTGCTCGCGATCGCGGTCGGCATGGGCCTGTCGAACGGGCCGTCGTCGTCCGCCGCGACCGCCGTCGTCCCCGAGGAGCAGGTGGGCGCGGCGTCCGGCGTGTCCAACATGGCCCGGTACGTCGGCGCCGCGGTGGCGACCGCGATCGCGGCCACCGTGTACGCGTCCGTGGGCGCCGACCGCACCGCCGCCGGGGCGTCCCCGTCCGAGGCGCTGGCGTCCGGGCTCGCCGCGGCGGCGTGGGTCATGGCCGTGCTGAGCGCGCTCGGCATCCTGCTCGCGGTGGTCGCGATCCGGCGGCACCGCGCGGCGCAGGGCACCGTGCAGGACTCGGCCGCGGCCGCCGCGGCGCACCTCATCACCATCCCGACCTCGGCCGCCGGGGCGGCGTCCCGGCCCGCGCCCGGCCCCGCGGCCGGCCCCGCCGTCGGCGACCGCCCCGCGCCCACCTCCCCGGGAGACCCCTCGTGACCGACCCCGCCCCCTTCACCCGCGACGACTACGCCGCCCGCATGGCCCGGGTCGTCGCCGACGCCGGCGCGGCCGGCCTGGACGGCGTGCTCGTCACGCCCGGCCCCGACCTGGTCTGGCTCACCGGCTACCAGCCGACCGCGATCACCGAGCGGCTGACCCTGCTCGCGCTCACCGCCGACCGTGAGCCGACCCTGGTGGTGCCGGCGTTGGAGCGCCCGGACGCGGAGGGCGCCGCGGGGACCGCCGCCACCGCGGTCGTCGACTGGTCGGACGGCAGCGACCCGTACGCGGCCGCGAGCGCCGTGCTCCGCCCCGGCGCCCGGTACGCCGTGTCCGACAGCGCGTGGGCGCTGCACCTGCTCGGGCTGCAGGCCGCGCTGCCCGGGACCGGGTTCCACGCCGTCGCCGACCGGCTGCCGATGCTGCGCGCGGTCAAGGACGCCGACGAGCTCGCGCGCCTCGCCGCCGCGGGGGCGGCCGCGGACGCGACGTACGAGGAGATCGTGCACGTGCGGTTCGCGGGCCGCCGCGAGACGGACGTCGCCGCCGACCTCGCCGACCTGCTGCGGCAGCACGGTCACGAGCAGGTCGACTTCACGGTCGTCGGCTCCGGGCCCAACGGCGCGAACCCGCACCACGAGGCCGGCTCCCGGGTCATCGAGGACGGCGACTGCGTGGTGCTCGACTTCGGCGGGCTGCTCGCCGGCTACGGCTCGGACACCAGCCGGACCGTGAGCGTCGGCGCGCCCTCCGCGGAGGTCCGCGAGGTGCACGAGCTGGTCCGGCTCGCGCAGCAGGCCGGGGTCGACGCGGTGCGGCCGGGGATCGCGTGCCAGGAGATCGACCGGGCGGCGCGCGCCGTGATCGCGGACGCCGGGTACGGGGAGCGGTTCATCCACCGCACCGGGCACGGCATCGGCGTCACGACGCACGAGCCGCCCTACATGGTCGAGGGCGAGGAGCTGCCGCTCGTCCCGGGGATGTGCTTCTCCGTCGAGCCCGGGGTCTACCTGCCGGGCCGGTTCGGGGTGCGGATCGAGGACATCGTGACCGTCACCGCCGACGGCGTGCGGCGGCTGAACACGACGACGCGGGAGCTCCGCGTCGTGGAGTGAGGGGAGCACGACGTGGACCTGAGCGAGCGGGTGGCCGAGCAGATGCCGCGCGTCCGGGAGGAGCTCGCCGCCCTGGTGGCGATCCCCTCGGTCGCCGACCCGCGGCAGTTCCCGCCCGAGGCGTGCGCGGAGGCGGCGCGGTGGGTGGCGGACGCGTTCCGCGAGGTCGGGTTCGCCGACGTCGCGCTGCACCGCACCGCCGACGGCAGCGACGCCGTCGTCGGTTCGCGGCCCGCGGCGGACCCGGGTGCGCCGACCGTGCTGCTGTACGCCCACTACGACGTGCAGCCCCCGCTGGACGACGCCGCCTGGCGGACGCCGCCGTTCGAGCTGACCGAGGTCGGCGGGCGCTGGTACGGCCGCGGCGCCGCGGACTGCAAGGGCAACATCCTCATGCACCTGGCCGCGCTCCGGGCGCTCGGCGACGACGTGCCGGTGAACCTGCGGCTGGTGGTCGAGGGGTCCGAGGAGCAGGGCACCGGCGGCCTCGAGGACTTCGTGCCGAAGAACGCCGACCTGCTGCGGGCCGACGCCGTGCTGGTCTGCGACACGGGGAACGCCGCCGTGGGGGTGCCCGCCGTGACGGTCAGCCTGCGCGGCATGGTCAACGTGGTGGTGCGGGTCGACGCGCTGCCGACCGAGCTGCACTCGGGGATGTTCGGCGGTCCCGCGCCGGACGCGCTGGCGGCGCTGGTCGCCGTCCTCGCGTCCCTGCGCGCCCCGGACGGCGACACCACGGTGCGGGGCCTCGACCACGCCCAGACCTGGGACGGCGCGCCCTACGACCCGGACACGTTCCGCGCCGACGCCCAGGTCCGGCCGGGCGAGGCGCTGCTCGGCTCCGGGACCGTGTCGGACATGCTCTGGGCCCGGCCCGCGCTGACCGTGCTCGGGGTCGACTGCCCGCCGGTCGTCGGGTCGACGGCAGCGATCGTGCCGCGCGCCGCGGCCCGGCTGAACCTGCGCATCCCGCCGGGGACCGCGCCGGCCGACGCGCTCGCGGCGCTCACCGCGCACGTCACCGAGGCGGCGCCGTGGGGGGTGTCGGTGACGGTGGACGTGGAGGCGACGGGGTCGCCGTTCCGGGCCGCGACCGACGGGCCCGCGTACGACGCGATGCGGACGGCGATGCGGGAGGCGTTCGGGCGGGACATGGTGCTGCTCGGGCAGGGCGGGTCGATCCCGCTGTGCACGGTGTTCGCGTCGACGTACCCGGACGCGGAGATCCTGCTGCTGGGGGTCGAGGAGCCGCAGGCGCTCATCCACGCGCCGAACGAGAGCGTCGACCCGGCGGAGATCGAGCGGCTGGCGACGGCGGAGGCGCTGTTCCTGACCCGGTACGCGGGGCGGGGCTAGCCGCAGGGTGACCGAGGTCCCTGGCGCGGGCCTCGTGCGTCCGATAGGGGGAAGCCCCTGCTCACGGGTGCACCGGCCGACGTACGGTGACCGCACCCCCGCACGCCGCTGCGACCCGCCCGGGTCGGCCCCGCGGCCTGCGACGACCCCGAACGGGACCCCGCCGCATGCGCCGCACCCCCGCCGCCGTGACCCTCGCGCTCGCCCTCGCGGCCGCGCTCGTGCTCGCCGCCACCCCCGCGGCGGCCGCGCCGCCGACCGCCACGGTCGTGGTCGCGGAGCCGTGGATCGCGGCAGACGGCGCGTCGGTCGTGACCTTCACGTTCTCCGAGCCGGTCGTGGGGTTCGGTGTCTCGGACGTGACGGTGCCCTCCGGCACGCTGTCCGGGCTGGCCACCTCGGACAACCAGGTGTACACCGCGATCTACACCCCCGCCGCCGGGGTCACGCACTACGCGGCGAGGCTGGTGCTCGACAACACCCGGCTCACCAACGCCGGGGGCGAGCCGGGGATCGGCACCACCGACTCGAACGCGTTCACCGTCGACACGCAGCGGCCCACCGCGGGTGTCACGGTCAGCGAGGCCGCCCTCCGGGCCGGCAGCACGGCGATCGTCACGCTGGAGTTCTCCGAGGCGGTCACCGGCGTCACCGCCACGGACCTCACGGTCGGCGCCGGCACCGTGTCCGGCCTCTCCAGCTCCGACGGCGGCCTGACGTGGACCGGCACGCTCACCCCTGCCGGCGACACCGAGGCGACGGGGGCGGTCGTCACGCTGGACCTGGCCGGCGTCCAGGACCTGGCGGGCAACACCGGCGCGGGGACCACGTCCTCCGCGCCCTACGCCGTCGACACCCGCCGCCCGACCGCGACGGTCGGCCTCAGCGCGACGACGCTGGGCACCGGCGGCTCGGCGACGCTCACCGTGGTCTTCTCGGAGCCGGTCCTCGGGTTCGACCTCGGCGACGTCACCGTGCGCGGCGGCACGGTGAGCGCGCTGACCACGGCCGACAACGTCACCTGGACCGCGACCCTCGTCCCGGCCGCCGGGACGAACGCGAGCGGCCAGGTCGTCACCGTCGACCTGGCGGGCGTCATGGACCAGGCGGGCAACGTCGGCTCGGGCACCGTCGACTCGCCCGCCTACACCGTCGACACCCTGGCCCCGGTCGGGGTCGTCACCGTCGACCGGGCCGTCGTCCGCGCGGGCGAGACCGCCACCGTGACGATGACGTTCTCCGAGCCCGTCCGCGGGGCGGGCGGCGCCGGCCCCGGGCTGTCGCTGGTCGCGGGCGGCGGCACGCTCACCGCACCGACCTCGTCGGACGGGGGCCTGACCTGGACCTCGACGTTCACGCCCGACGCCGCCGCGCGCACCACCGCCGACCTGGCCCTGGACCTGACGACGGTCGTCGACGCGGCGGGCAACGCCGGCACCGGGAGCGCGGTCGCCCCGTCCCTCACCGTCCGGACGACGCGCCCGACCGCGACCGTCTCCGTCTCCGAGCCGGTGCTGACCACCACCACCGACGCCGTCCTCACGCTGACGTTCTCGGAGCCGGTCTCCGTCGGCCTGTGGCGGGCCCTCAGCACGCCCGGCGCCTCCGTGCCCGGGCTGACCACGTCCGACGGCGGGGTCACCTGGACCGGACGGCTCACGGGCACGGCCGGCACCGAGTCCGGGCCCGCGGTGGTCACGCTCGACCTCGCGCAGCTCGTGAACGACGACGGCAACGCCGGGGTGGGCACGGCCACGTCGGGCGCGTACGCGGTCGACACCGTCCGACCGACGGCGACGCTCGCGCTCGCGGCGACCCGGGTGACCGCGCCGACGACGCTGACGATCACGTTCTCGGAGCCCGTGGCGACCCTCGCGCTGACCGACCTGGTCGCCGACGCGGGCACGCTGTCCGGCCTGACGACCGCCGACGGCGGGCTGACCTGGACCGCGACCTACACGCCCGACCCCGGCGCGCGGGCGGGGGCGGCGACGATCCGGCTGGCGCTCTCCGGGGTGACGGACCTGGCGGGGAACGCGGGGGGCGCCGCGGCGCTGTCGGTGCCGTTCGCCGTCGAGGCGCCGGCCGCGCCCGGGACGCCCGTGCCCGCGGTGCCGGCGCCCGGGGCCCCGGTCGTGCCCGGCGTGCCCGCCGCCGTCCCGCCCGCGGGTGCGGCCGTCACGGCCCCGTCGGTCGCGAGCCCGGCCC
>NZ_JAHVCI010000095.1:5095-8079 GCF_019265565.1 Cellulomonas sp. PS-H5 | reverse complement strand
CGTCCCGCGCCGCCCGGCGCCGGCGCGAGGCAGGGGCGGCCGCGGGGGCCGGCGCGACCGGCGCCGCACCGGGCGACCGGCCGGCCGAGCAGCACGGCGACCAGCAGCACTGACCGAGGAGGACCGCGACCCGTCGGGGGGCGCGGCCCGCACGATCGCCCGGGTCCCCGGGCCGGAGAGGGAGACGATGCACCGAGGAACGAGGACCCGCGCCTGGCGCGCGGTGACCGGCGCGCTGGTCGCGCTGGTCGTGGGCGCGGGCTCCGCGCTCGTGGCGACCCCCGCGGTCGCCGCGCCGACGCCGACGCTGACGGTGTCGCCGACGACCGGGCTGGACCCGGAGGGCGCGACGATCACGATCACCGGCCGCGACTTCGACCCCGCGTTCACGCAGGGGCCGATGGTGGCCGGCATGTACGCGCAGATCGGGTGGCTGGCGGACACCTGGCGTCCGTCGCAGGGGGCGTCGGCCGGCGCGCGGTCCAACGCCTACCGCGTCGCGGTCGAGGACACCCCGACCGGCGGCGAGTACGTGCAGTGGACGGACGACGACGGCGACGGCCTGGTGGACTTCACCTGGACCCAGACGATCACCAAGGCCGCGCTGGACGCCGTGGAGATCGAGGGCGGGCAGCTCGCGGTGTTCACCGTCGGCGGCAAGGGCGTGGTGCAGGCGGGCAACGAGGTCGCCGTGCCGATCGCGTTCGCGGAGCCGGTCACCGAGGAGCCGGGCACGGGTGAGCCGGGGACCGAGGAGCCGGGCACCGAGGAGCCGGGCACCGAGGAGCCGGGCACGGGGGAGCCCGGCACCGGCGAGCCCGGCACCGAGGAGCCGAACGCCCCGGCCGAGCCGACGCTGACCGTCACGCCGACGACCGGCCTGGACCCCGAGGGCGCGACCCTGACGATCACCGGCTCCGGCTACGACACCAGCGCGCTCGGCCTCTACGGCCCGAACGCGGGCCAGCCCGCCGGGTTCTACGCGCAGGTCGGCTGGCTGGCGAGCACCTGGCGCCCGTCGGAGGGCGCGGCCACGTCGGCGCGCACGAACGCGTACTCGGCGTGGGTGCAGGGCGTCAGCGAGACGAGCCCCTACCTGAAGTGGACCCTCGCCGCCGACGGCACCGCGGGCTTCACCTGGACCGTCACGGTCGACAAGGAGACGCTGGACGCGAAGGCGCTCGCGGGCGGCACGCTCGCCGTCTTCACCACCGGCGCCGGCGGCACCACCCAGGCGGGCAACGAGCGCGCGGTCCCGATCGCCTTCGCGGCGGCGGGCGGCGAGACGCCCGGCGGGGAGAACCCCGGCGGCGGCGAGGGCGGCGAGACGCCCGGCACGCCCGGCACCCCCGGCGGCGGGACCCCGGCGCCGAGCTGCGTCGCGATCACCGGCGCCACCTTCTCCTGGGGCGTCCGCGAGTCGTTCCGCTCCTACATCACGAGCCCGATCGCGAGCGGCTCGATCAGCACCACCGGCGTGACCGGTACCGGCCCGTGGACCTGGTCCGCCGGCACGGGCCAGGTCGGCGCCGACGGCCTGGCGACGTCCACGTGGTCGGGCGGCGTCCGGTTCACCGGCCACGAGGGCGCGCTCGACCTCACGTTCGCGAGCCCCGAGGTGCGGGTCACCGGCGCCACCACGGCGTCGCTGCTGATGTCGGTCTCCTCCGGCACGGCCGCCGCCACCCGCGTCGAGGTCGCCACGCTCGACCTGGCGGGCGGCACCGCGGGCTCGACGGCCTCGAAGGTCGCCTGGTCCGGCGTCCCCGCGACGCTGACCGCCGAGGGGAGCACGGCGTTCGCCGGCTTCTACCCGGCCGGCGCGCCGCTCGACCCGGTGTCGTTCACGCTGCCGCTCGGCGCGGCCACGGACTGCGGCACGCCGACGGTCCCGACCACCCCCACGGTCCCGACGACGCCGACCCTGCCCGGCGGCGACGCCGAGCCGGCGCCGGTGCGCGAGGTCCAGGGCCTGAACGCGTCGGGCGCGGTCACCGCGGGCGGCGAGCTCACCCTGACGGCGAACGGGTTCGGCGCGGGCGAGGGCGGCATCCGCCTCGAGCTGCACTCCGACCCGGTCCTGCTGGCGACGCTCACGGCCGACGCCTCCGGCACGGTCGCGGCGACGTTCACCATCCCGGCGTCCACGCCGGCCGGGGCGCACACGCTCGTGCTGATCGGCGCCGGCCAGACCCTCGAGTTCCCGATCACCGTCCAGGCCGCGGTGCCGACGTGCGTGGCCCGGGCCGTGTCCGGGGCGTCGTTCACCTGGGGCGTGCGGGACTCGTTCCGCAGCTACGTCACCGGCCCGATCGCGAGCGGGTCGATCAGCGCCTCCGGCGTCTCGGGCTCCGGCCCGTGGACCTGGTCCGGCGGCACCGGCCGGTACAACACCGCCGGCGACGTCGGCTCGGCCTCCTGGTCGGGCGGCGTGCAGTTCACCGGGCACGCGGGCCAGCTGGACCTGGCGTTCTCGAACCCGACGGTCCGCGTCACGAGCGGCTCGTCCGCGACGCTGACGATGACCGTGGCGAGCCCGTCCGGCTCGTCCCGCGTCGCGCTCGCCACGCTGGACCTGTCCGCCGGCTCGGCGTCCTCGGGCGCCTCGCAGGTGGCGTGGTCCGGGGTCCCGGCGACGCTGACGCAGGCCGGCGCGACCGTGTTCCAGGGGTTCTACACCGCCGGTGCGGCGCTCGACCCGGTGTCGTTCACGCTGCCGCTCGGCGCGGAGGTCGAGTGCGACGCCGCGTCCGGCAGCCTGGCCACCACGGGCGCCGAGCCCGGCGACGCGGTCGGCTACGCCGTCGCGCTGCTGCTGTTCGGCGCGCTCCTGACGGCGGCGGCGTACCGTCGCCGGCAGCGCTCGGCCGCGCTCGCGGCCTGATCGACGGGCGGCGCGACCGGACGGTCGCGCCGCCCCGACCACCGTGCCCGGGCACGGTGTCGCGCGGAGGGCGACCGCGGGGGACCGGGGGGGGCGCGCC
>NZ_JAHVCI010000095.1:0-5085 GCF_019265565.1 Cellulomonas sp. PS-H5 | reverse complement strand
CCCGGCCCGCCGGGGCCGGCGGCCGTCCGGGGGGGGCGCCCCCCCGCGCCCCCCCCCCCCCCCCGACCACCGTGCCCGGGCACGGTGTCGCGCGGAGGGCGACCGCGTGGCACCGTGTCGGGCGCGCCCCCGTCCACCCCGCACCGAACCGAGGACCCGCATGACCGCCCCGCACCCCGGCAGCTCCGCCGGCACTCCCGCCCGGCCCGGCGGGGAGCGTCCCCCCGGCAGCGCGTCGGGCGGCCGACCGGACGGGGCGGCCCGTCCCGCGAGCGGCCACCCGGGCGGCGGACGCCCCGACGGCCACCCCGGCGGTCACCCCGGCGGTCGTCCCGCCGGCGGGCACCCCGGCGCTCCCGGCGGCGGCCACCCGGGCCGCCCCGGCGGTGCGCCCCTCGGCCCGCCCCAGGTCCCGACGCCCCCGCTGTCCCGCCGGACCAGCCTGCTGCCCGCTGCCCTCACCTGGGTGGTCGCGGCCGGCACCACCGCCGTCTACCTCGCGCTCGGCGCGGTCCTCGACGGCGCCCGTACCGGCACCGGCGTCCCGACCGGCGCCCTGGTCGCGATCGTCCTCGGCGTCGTCGCCCTCGCGGCCGCGGCCTTCGCAGGCCCGCGGCTGAGCCTGGGCGCGGTCGGCCGCCGCGAGGTCGAGCGCCGCGACGTGCTGCTCGACCAGATGTTCCGGCTGGGGGTCGCGTTCCGGACCCAGGAGCGGTCGGGCCGGTTCGTCTCGACGGCCACCGACGGCGTCGAGCGAGCCGCCTCCTACGAGGTCACCTTCAAGTTCCCGATCATCGCCTCGATGACGGTCCCGGTGATCGCGCTCGTCGCGCTCGGCGCCGCCGTCGACTGGGTGGTGGCCGGCTGGCTGGCGCTCGCGCTGCCCGCGATCCCGCTGCTGGTCAACGGGTTCCAGAAGCTGTTCCGCAGCGTGTCCGTGCAGTACCGGATGACGGCGCGCCGGTTCTCCGCGCAGTTCCTCGACGCGATCCAGGGGCTGCCGACGTCGACGGCGTTCAACCGGGCGGCGACCAAGGGCGCGGAGCTCGCGCGCAGCGCGGAGCAGCTGCGCCGGATGGTCATGCGCCTCCTGGCGGGCAACCAGGTGGTGCTGCTGGTCATCGACGCCTCGTTCTCGCTGGCGATGGTCGCCGCCGCCGCCGGCCTCGCCATGGCGCGGCTCCGGGACGGCGCGATCACCCCCGGGCAGGCGGTCGCGGTCGTCCTGGTGTCGACCGTGCTGCTGGAGCCGCTGGACCGGGTCGGGCAGTTCTTCTACGTCGGGATGGGCGGCCGCGCGGCCGTGCGGGAGATCGACACGGTGCTCGCGCAGCCGGCGACGGCCGGGGATGCGCCGGGCGTCCGCGCGCCCGTGACCAGCACGTTCCACGTGAATCCTCGCGAGGCCGACGCGGTGGTCGAGGGCCGCCCCGAGGCGGTGGCGCTCGACCACGTGTCCTTCGCCTACCCCGGCGGCCGCCCCGTGCTCGACGACGTGTCGTTCGCCGTGCCGCGCGGCGGGCGGGTCGCGCTGATCGGGCCGTCCGGCTCCGGCAAGAGCACCGTCGCCGCGCTCGTCCAGGCGCACCTGCGCCCGGCGTCGGGCGTCGTCCGGGTCGGCGGCCACGACGCCACCGCGGTCCCGGTCGACTGGGTGCGCGCGCAGACCGCGGTGGTCGCGCAGACCACCTACCTGTTCACCGGCACGCTGGCGGACAACCTGCGGCTGGCCGCGCCCGACGCCGACGACGACCGGCTGTGGCACGCCCTCGCGGAGGCGAACCTCGCCGACGACGTGCGCCGGTTCCCCGACCGGCTCGCCACCCGGGTCGGCGAGCGGGGGCTGTCACTGTCCGGCGGCCAGGCCCAGCGGCTCGCCGTCGCCCGCGCGCTGCTCAAGGACGCGCCCGTGCTGCTGCTCGACGAGCCGACGAGCCAGGTGGACGCCGCCTCCGAGTCGGCGCTCGTCGAGGCGCTCGACCGGGCCGGCGAGGGCCGCACGGTGGTCGTGGTCGCGCACCGGCTCAGCACGGTCCGCGGCGCGGACGAGGTGCTGGTGCTCGCCGAGGGCCGCATCGTCGAGCAGGGTCCGCCCGACCGGCTCGGCAGCATCGACTCGTACTACGCCCGCGCGCTGGACCTGTCCGGCGTCGGCGCGGGCCCGCTCACCGAGCAGGAGGCCCGCCCGTGAGCGCCGCCACGCAGCCCCGCCCCGCGTCGCCGGCCGGGGTGCCCGCCCCCGCGACGCCCGAGGTCCCGCTGACCCGGGCCGCCATCTCCCGCCGGCTGGTGCGGTTCGGTCGACCCGTCCTGCCGCCGCTCGCCGCGTCGCTCGTGTGCCGCGTGGTCGGCCAGCTGCTCGGCATCGCGCTGCTCGGCGTCTCCGCGTGGGGCGTCGCGCGGGTCGCGCAGGACCCGGACGCGGCGATCGCGCCCGTCGTGTGGACCCTCGTCGCGCTGTCCCTGGTCAAGGGGGCGCTGCGCTACCTCGAGCAGTTCACCGGGCACGCCGTCGCGTTCCGCGCGCTCGCCATGCTGCGCGTGGACTTCTACGACCGGCTCGCCCCGCAGGCGCCCGCCGGGGTGCTGTCCCGGCGCACCGGCGACCTGGTCAACCGCGCGACCAAGGACGTCGACCGCGTCGAGGTGTTCTTCGCGCACACCCTGGTGCCGGCGGTCAGCGCCGTCGTCGTGCCGGTGGTCGTGCTGGTGGTGCTCGCGGCCGGCTACGACCCGGTGCTCGCGCTGGTGCTGCTGCCCTTCCTGCTGCTCGTCGGAGCGGTCGTCCCCGGCTGGGGCCGCAGCCCGAGCGCCGCGGCCGCGACCCGGGTCCGCGCCGCCCGCGGCCGGCTCGCCCAGCTGGTGACGGAGTCGCTGCAGGGCGTCCGCGAGGTGCTCGCGTTCGGTGCCGCCGGCCGCCGCCGCGCCGAGGCCCGTGACGTGGCCGCCGAGGTCGACGCCGGGCTCGCCGGCCTCGCGACCTGGACCGCGCGCCGCCGCGCCGCGAACTCGGTGCTCATGGTGGGGGCGGTCGTGACCGTGGCGCTCGTCGGCGCCGCCCGCGTCGGATCCGGCACGCTGGACTGGCCGGCGTATGCGGTGGCGGTCGTGCTCGCGCTGGCGGTGTTCACCCCGGTGCTCGCCGTCGAGGACGTCGCGCCCGACCTCGAGCAGGCCTTCGCCGCGGCCCGGCGCATCTGGCGGATCACCGACGCCGCCCCAGCGACGACGTCGCCCGCCGACCCGGTGCCGCTGCCCGACGGCCCGCTCGACATCCGGTTCGAGGGCGTGGGCTTCACCTACCCGGCACCCGACCTCGACCCCGACGACCCGGCTGCCGCGGCGCTGGGTTCGGTCGAGCGCCGGCCCGTGCTCACGGGGCTGGACCTGCACGTGCCGGCGGGGAGCACGACCGCGGTCGTGGGCTCGTCGGGCTCGGGCAAGTCGACGCTGGTGAACCTGCTGACCCGCGCCTGGGACCCGGACGCGGGGCGGGTGCTGCTCGGCGGGGTCGACGTGCGGGACGTGTCGCTCGGGGACCTGCGGCGGCACGTCGCCGTCGTCGGCCAGAGTACGTACCTGTTCAACGACACGCTCGCGGCGAACCTCCGGCTCGCCGCGCCGGACGCCACCGACGCCGAGCTGGAGGCCGCCTGCCGGCGCGCCGCCCTGCACGACGCGGTGCTGGCGATGCCAGACGGGTACGAGACCCGGGTCGGCGAGATGGGGGAGCGGCTGTCCGGCGGGCAGCGGCAGCGGGTCGCGATCGCGCGGGCGCTGCTGCTGGACGCGCCGGTGCTCGTGCTCGACGAGGCGACCAGCCAGCTCGACGTCGCGACCGAGGCGGAGATCCAGGACGCCCTGGCCGAGGCGGCGAAGGGGCGGACGGTCCTGGTGATCGCGCACCGCCCGGGCGCCGTCCGCACGGCCGACCGCGTCCTCCGCATCGAGAACCTCGCGAGCGCCTGACCCGTCCGCCGGCCTACCTCGTCGCGGCGTGACACGGCGGTCCAGCGGCGCGCGTGCTTCGGCCGCCGAGCGAGCAGCCGACGCGTCGAGCGAGTACCCGGCGACTACTCGCTCGACGTGTCGGGTACCCCGTGGTGAGCGTGCACCCGCCCGTGCCGGGTGCACGTGCGCGCCGGGTCAGGCGGTGCGGGTGGCGATGACGTCGTGGGACGGGCGGCCCGCCTGCTCGCCACGGCGCTCGAACTTGGTGACCGGGCGGTGCGCCGGGCGGGGCGCGAAGCCGCCGTGCGGGTTGGTCAGGCCCGGGTCGGCGTCGACGACCTCGAGCATCTGCTCGGCGTACTCCACCCAGTCGGTCGCGCAGTGCAGCGTGCCGCCGAGCCGCAGCCGGCTGCGCAGCAGGGCGACGTGGTCGGGCGCGATGATCCGGCGCTTGTGGTGGCGTGCCTTCGGCCACGGGTCGGGGAAGAACACGTGCACGGCGTCGAGCGAGCCCGGGGCGACGGTCCGGCGCACCAGGTCGAGGGCGTCCCCGTGCGCGACCCGGACGTTGGTGAGGCCGAGCTCCTCGACCAGCACCAGCAGGTTCGCGATGCCGGGCAGGTGCGCCTCGACGGCGAGGTAGTCCCGGCCCGGGTCGGCGGCGGCCATCGCCGCGGTGGCGTCGCCCATGCCGGAGCCGATCTCCAGCACGAGCGGGGCGGTGCGACCGAACAGCCGAGCCGCGTCCAGGGCACCGTCGGGCGTCGTCGGCGCGAGGCCGAGCGCCGGGTCGTGCACCGAGAAGCCGTACCGGGGCCACAGCCGGTCGAGCGCGTCGGTCCGGCGCTCACCCAGCGCGGCGCGGCGCGGGTGGAAGGTGCGGATCGGGTCGCCCTCGGTGTTCGGGGCGTGCTGGAACGCGTCGCCGGGCCGCCCGTCCGCGGCGGCGGCACCTCCGGCCGCGCCGGCGTCGGCGGTCGGGGGAGCGGCGAGGTCGTCCGGGTCGGGCACGCGTCGAGGGTAGCGGCGCCGCCGCACGCGTCCGCGCCGCCCCCGTCGTCGCCGCGCCGCCCCCGTCGTCGCCGCGCCGCCCCCGTCGCCGCCGCGCCACCCCCGTCGCCGCCGCGCCCCCCC
>NZ_JAHVCI010000094.1:0-8257 GCF_019265565.1 Cellulomonas sp. PS-H5 | reverse complement strand
GTACGGCGACGGCGAGGGCGGCGCGGACGCCGACAAGGCGGCCGAGCGCCTCGAGGCCGCGGGCGTCGAGACCCCGGTCCAGCTGTCGCTGCAGTACAGCAACGACCACTACGGCCCGTCCTCCGGCGAGGAGTACGCGCTGATCAAGGACCAGCTCGAGTCCACCGGCCTGTTCACGGTCGACCTGCAGACCACCGAGTGGGTGCAGTACGCCAAGGACCGCACCTCCGACGTGTACCCGGCCTACCAGCTCGGCTGGTTCCCGGACTACTCGGACGCGGACAACTACCTGACGCCGTTCTTCCTGACGGACAACTTCCTGGGCAACCACTACGACAACCAGGAGGTGAACGACCTGATCCTGCAGCAGGCCGTCACCACCGACGCCGGCGAGCGCTCCGCGCTCATCGAGCAGATCCAGGACGCGGTCGCCGCGGACCTGTCCACGGTGCCGTACCTCCAGGGCGCCCAGGTGGCCGTCGTCGGGGCGGACGTGACCGGCGCCGAGGACACCCTCGACGCCTCGTTCAAGTTCCGCTACGGCGCCCTCGCCATCGGCTGATCCGACCGACACCACGCCCGGCGCGGGGCGCGCACCCCCGCCGCCCCCCCCCCGGCGCCGCGCCCGCGACCGCCGCCGGGGGCGGCGCGACGCCCGGCCGCAAGGAGCCCCGCACCCGGGGCACCGGCGGCGGGCTCGGCCGCTACCTGCTCGTGCGGTTCCTCCTGATCATCCCGACCGTGTTCATCCTGGTCACCGTCGTGTTCGTGCTGATGCGCGCGACCGGCGACCCGATCACGGCCGCCCAGGGCGGGCGCCTGCCCGCCGACCAGCTCGCCGAGCGGATCCACCAGGCCGGCTACGACCGGCCGATCCTCGTCCAGTACGGCGAGTACCTCGGCAACATCCTGCGGGGCGACTTCGGCACCACGCTCAGCGACAGCCGGCCGGTCACCGAGGTGCTCACCACCTTCGGGTCCGCGACCCTCGAGCTCGCGTTCTACGCCCTGCTCGTCGCGTTCGTCGTGGGCATCCCGCTCGGCCTGCTCGCCGCGTACTTCCGCGACCGGTTCCACGACGCCGTGCTGCGCGTGTTCGCCATCGCCTGCTACGCCACGCCGGTGTTCTTCGCCGGCCTGCTGCTCAAGCTCGTGTTCGCCGTGCAGCTCGACTGGCTCCCCGTCTCGGGACGCGCGTCGACCCGCTCCGAGATCGAGATGCGGCAGCTCGACGACCCGACCGGCATCTACCTGATCGACGCGATCCGCACGGGCAACGGCGAGGTCGTCGCGGACGTCCTGCAGCACGCCGTCCTGCCGGCCATCGCGCTCGGCCTGCTCACCGCCGGCGTGTTCCTGCGGCTCGTGCGCACCAACGTCATCGGCACCCTCGGCTCCGGCTACGTCGACGCGGCCCGGTCGCGCGGCGTCCGCGAGTCCCGGCTGCTGCGCAAGCACGCGTACAAGCCCGCGCTCATCCCGATCATCACCGTGGTCGGCATGCAGGTCGCGATGCTGCTCGTCGGCGCCGTGCTCACCGAGACGACCTTCGAGTGGCGCGGCCTCGGCTTCCAGCTGTCGCAGTACCTGCAGGCGCGCGACTTCGTCGCCGTGCAGGGCATCGTCGTGCTGCTCGCCGTGATCGTCGCCGTGACGAACTTCCTCGTCGACGTCATCGCCGCGCTCATCGACCCGAGGGTGAGGTACTGACATGGCGACCACCCCCGCCACCGCCCCCGAGGCCCCGGCCGCCACGACGGCCCGCCGCGGCTGGCGCCGGCTGCCCGTCGTGCACCAGCTCCGGCAGAGCGTCGGCCTCCAGCGCGGCATGCTGATCGCCGGCCTGGTGCTCACCGGCCTGCTGGTCCTCACCGCCCTGCTGGCGCCGCTGCTCGCGCCGTACGGGTTCAACCAGCTGCGCGACGCCGACGGCCCGTTCGGCGCCCAACAGCCGCCCTCGGCCGAGCACTGGCTCGGCACCACCGTCGGCGGCTTCGACGTGCTGTCCCGGGTGATCTACGGGTCGCGCACCGCGCTGCTCGTCATGATCATCGCCATCGCGGCCTCGCTGGTCATCGGCGTGCTGCTCGGCCTCGTGTCCGGCTACTTCGGCGGCTGGCTCGACCGGGTGCTCGTCGTGGTCGCGGACGCGGTGTACGCGTTCCCGTCCCTGCTGCTCGCCATCGTGCTGGCCATCGTCATCAGCGGCGGCCAGTCGAGCATGTGGGGCGGCGTCCTCGCCGCGGCGCTCTCGATCACCGTGGTGTTCACGCCGCAGTACCTGCGGGTCGTGCGCGCGGAGACCATCCGGATCAAGTCGGAGGCCTTCGTCGAGTCGGCCCGCGTCATCGGCGCGAGCAACACCCGGATCATGACCAAGCACGTGCTGCGCAACGCGACCCGCACGCTGCCGCTGATCATCACGCTGAACGCGTCCGAGGCCGTGCTCACCCTCGCGGGGCTCGGCTTCCTCGGGTTCGGCATCGAGCCGACCCAGGCCGCCGAGTGGGGCTACGACCTCAACCGCGCCATCGCCGACGTCACGTCGGGCATCTGGTGGACCTCGGTGTTCCCGGGCCTCGCCATCGTGCTCTCCGTCCTGGGCATCACCCTGGTCGGCGAGTCCCTGAACGACCTGGCGGACCCGCGGCTGCGCACGCGCCGCGCGTCGGCCGACGTGACCGGCGACGTCGCCGCGACCTCGGTCGTCCCCGGTGGCGCGCTGTCCGCCCCCGGCGGCCTGGAGGGCCTCGAGCCCGGGACGGAGGCGGCCCGATGACCGCACGCATCGACACCACGCCGCACCAGGGCGCCACGGCCGAGCCGGTCGTCGAGATCACCGACCTGTCGGTGTCCTTCGCGACCGACGCGGGCGACGTCCGCGCCGTCGACGGCGTCTCGCTCAGCGTCGCCGCCGGCGAGGTGCTGGCCGTCGTCGGCGAGTCCGGCTCCGGCAAGTCGGTGACGGCCAAGACCCTCCTCGGCCTGCTGCCGTCGACCGCCACCACCCGCGGCGCGGTCGTGCTGTCCTCCCGGGACGGCGCCGTCCGCAGCGACGTGGTCGCCCTCGACGGCTCGTCGCTCCGCCAGGTGCGGGGCCGGGACGCCGCCATGGTGTTCCAGGAGCCGTCGACCGCGCTCAACCCGGTCTACCCGATCGGCTGGCAGATCATCGAGGGCCTGCGGTCCCACCAGCGGATCAGCCGGTCCGACGCCCGGGCCAAGGCCGTCGACATCCTGCGCCGCGTCGGCATCCCCGACCCCGAGCGCCGGATCGACCACTACCCGCACCAGTTCTCCGGCGGGCAGAAGCAGCGCATCGTCATCGCCCAGGCGCTGGTGCTCGACCCGGGCGTGATCATCGCCGACGAGCCGACCACCGCCCTCGACGTGACCGTGCAGGCTGAGATCCTCGACCTGCTCCGGCGCTGCCGCGACGAGTTCGGCGCGGCCATCGTGCTCATCACGCACAACATGGGCGTGGTCGCCGACCTCGCCGACCGGGTCGCCGTGATGTACCAGGGGAAGATCGTCGAGCAGGCGCCGGTGCGCGACCTGTTCGGCTCCCCGCAGCACGCGTACACCCGGTCGCTGCTGGACGCCGTGCCGCGGATCGGCGGCGGTGGCGCGCACGCCCGCGCCCGGGCCGCCGCCCGCCCCGCGGGCTGGGCCGAGCAGGCGCCGGTGGTCGAGGCGCGCGACCTGGAGATCGTCTACCCGGGCCGGCTCCGGCAGCCCGGGTTCCGGGCGGTCGACAAGGTCTCGCTCGCGATCCGGCCCGGTGAGGTCGTGGGCCTGGTCGGCGAGTCCGGCTCCGGCAAGACCACGATCGGGCGGGCGATCGCCGGCCTGACCCGGGTCACCGGCGGGTCGCTGCAGGTGCTCGGGCTGGAGATGAACGGGGTGCGCGAGCGCGCCCTGCGGCCGGTGCGCCCGCGCATCGGGTTCGTGTTCCAGGACCCCGCGACGTCGTTCAACCCGCTGCTCACCATCGCCGAGTGCGTGGCCGAGCCGCTGGTCGTGCACGGCCGGGCGCGCGACGCCCGCGCCGCCCGCTCGCGGGTCGACGAGCTGCTGGAGTCCGTCCAGCTGCCGCGGTCCTACGGCGACCGGTTCCCGCACGAGCTCTCCGGCGGCCAGCGCCAGCGCGCGTCGCTCGCCCGGGCGCTCGCGCTCGACCCCGAGCTGCTGATCGCCGACGAGCCCACATCGGCGCTCGACGTCTCGGTGCAGGCGCGGGTGCTCGAGCTGTTCTCGGAGCTGCAGGAGCAGCTCGGGTTCGCGTGCCTGTTCATCAGCCACGACCTCGCGGTGGTCGACCTGCTCGCCGACCGGATCGCGGTGCTGCACCGCGGCCGGCTGGTCGAGGAGGGCACCGGCGAGGAGGTGCTCGGCGCGCCCCGCGAGGAGTACACCCGGCGGCTGCTGGCGAGCCTCCCCGTCCCGGACCCGGACGAGCAGGCCAGGCGGCGCGAGGCGTGGCGGGCGCTGGCCTGACCCGCACCACGCCGCGGCACCCGCAGGGGCGCGCACCCGGTTCACCCCGGGGGCGCGCCCCTGCGGCGTGTCTCCCCCGGGGCCCGGCGGCGACGGTCAGGCGGGGAAGACGCAGAACTCGTCGCCCTCGGGGTCCGCGAGCACGACCCACCCGTCGTGGTCGGCGACCACGAGGGCGCCGCGCGCCACCAGGTCCGCCACGCCCGTGGCCAGGTCCGGGACCGTGAGGTCGAGGTGCACGCGGTTCTTCACGGTCTTCGGCTCCGGGACGCGCTGGAACCAGATCCGCACGCCCGGCCCCTCGGGCTCGACCAGGACGGTCGGGTCGTCCTCGGGGTCCTCGATCCCCTCGGCGTGCAGGCGCGCGAGCTCGGCCTCGTCGTACGGCGCGACGCGGTAGCCGTCGAGCGTGCCCGCCCACCAGCGCGCGAGCGAGGCGGGGTGGTGGCAGTCGACGACGACGTCGCGCAGGGCGGCCATGCGCCGAGCCTAGGGCCGGCCGCACGGACGGCGCTTCCCCTCCGCGGCACCCGGATGCCCCGTTCCGCTCAGCACCCGGCCCCCACGTGTCGATAGGTCCCGTGTGGAGCAGGGGATCGGCACCGAGCCCGTCGCGCGGCGCACGCGCCGCCGGGGCCTGTGGCGCACGACGCGCCGGGCGTCCGGCGTACCCTCGGCGCGCCCCGAGGCAGACCGGGCCGACGACTGGTTCGACTCCTGGCTGACCGACGCGGCCGACGCGGTCGGCTCCCGGCGCGCGCTGGCGACCGCCGAGGCCGCCGGCTGGACCGTGCTGCACGACCTGCACCGACCCGGCAGCACCGACGCGACGGTCGAGCACGTCGCCGTGGGCCCGGGCGGGGTCGTCCTCGTCGAGACGCTGCGCTGGACCGGCGAGGTCACCGTGCACGACGGCACGCTGCGGCACCGCGGCTACGGCCGGACGGCGGACGTCGCCGCGGTCGCCGACGCCGCGGGCGCGATCACCGCGCTGCTGGCCCCGGCGCACCGTCGGGCGGTCCTCGCCGTGGTGTCGCTCGGCGGGCGGGACCTGGAGCCCGCGGCGGTGCGGGGCGGGGCGACGGCGGTGGGCGAGCCGCAGCTCGCCACGCACCTGATCGCGCTGCCGCCGGTGTTCTCCCCGGAGGACGTGACGCTGGTGTCCGAGTACCTGGCCGCCGAGCTCGGCGGCGCCGCGAGCCCCGAGCAGCTGACGGTGGACGACGTGTTCCGGCCCGCGGAGGTGTGGGCGGCCGGCGAGCGCGCCGCCGCCCCGGCCGCTCCGGCGACTCCGGCCGCTCCTGCGACCGGCGCGACGCCGCGCTACACGCAGCCGGCCAACCGGGAGGTCGCCGGGCTGCACGCGGGCCAGGACGAGGACGCGCCCGCCCGGGCCGGGTCGGTTACCGGGCGCGGTGCCGTCGGCGACGGCGTGCTCCGGGTCGGGCTGCTGGTGCTCGGGCTGCTCACGGTCGGCAACGTGCTGCTGGCCTGGATCGACGTCGCCGGCTGACCGCCGCCGCGCCACCCGCGCCGCCGCGGCGTCGGGCTGTGACCTGCGTCACGGGAGCGCGCCTGCGGGATGAGGCGGCCCGCCCGCACGGTTCGATGCTCTCGTGAGCCTCCTGATGAGCCCCCTGACGCTGCGCGGCACCACGTTCCGGAACCGGGTCTGGCTGGCGCCGATGTGCCAGTACTCCGCCGACGGCGACGGCCTCCCCACCGACTGGCACCTCGCGCACCTCGGCGCCCGCGCGGTCGGCGGGTTCGGCCTCGTGCTCGCCGAGGCGACCGCGGTCGTCCCCGAGGGCCGGATCTCCCCGGAGGACGTCGGCATCTGGGGCGACGAGCACGTGGTCGCGTGGCGCCGGATCACCGACTTCGTCCGGAGCCGCGGCGCCGTCGTCGGCGTCCAGCTCGCGCACGCCGGCCGCAAGGCGTCGACCTACCGCGGGTTCGGCGAGGGCTCCGGGACCGTCCCCGCCACGGCCGGGGGGTGGGACACGGTCGCGCCGTCCGCCGTCGCGTTCGACGGGTACGCCGCGCCGCAGGAGATGACGCCCGAGCAGGTCGCCGCCGTGCCGGGGCAGTTCGCCGCCGCTACCCGCCGCGCGCTCGACGCCGGCTTCGACCTCGTCGAGGTGCACGCGGCCCACGGGTACCTGCTGCACCAGTTCCTGTCCCCGCTGTCGAACCACCGCGACGACGCCTGGGGCGGCGACCTGGCCGGGCGCGCCCGGCTGCTGCTCGACACCGTCGACGCGGTCCGCGCGGTGCTCCCGGAGGACCGCCCGCTGCTCGTCCGCGTCTCCGCGACCGACTGGACCGAGGGCGGGCTCACCGTCGAGGACGTCGCCCAGGTGGCCGGGTGGCTGCGGGAGCACGGGGTCGACCTGGTCGACGTCTCGTCCGGCGGCAACGTGCACGCACGCATCCCGGTGGGCCCGGGGTACCAGGTGCCGGCCGCCCGGACGATCCGCGAGACCGCCGAGATCGCCACCTCCGCGGTCGGCCTGATCACGACGCCGGAGCAGGCCGAGCAGGTGCTCGCCGAGGGCTCCGCCGACGTCGTCATGCTGGGCCGACCGGCGCTGTTCGACCCGCACTGGCCGCTGCGCGCCGCGCACGCGCTGGACGACAAGACGCCCACGCTCGAGCATGCCGGAGACGCCGCGGCGACGGTGCTGCCGGGGCAGCCGACGGGCTGGCCGGTGCAGTACGCGCGGGGCTCCTGGGGCTGAGCGGCGCGCCGCCCGGCAACCGCTGACCTGCAGCGACGCCCGGGGCGGGTGAACGGCACGCCGGGGGGACGCGGCCGTTCACCCGCACCCCCGGTTGCCCGCCTCCGGCATCCGGGTTCGACTGGTCCGCGACCGGGCCCGCTCCAGGGCCGCTCCGGACGGACGGGGACGACCGCGTGACGGCACGAGGGATGGTGCGCCGGCTGCTGGCCGGTGCCGTGACCGGTGCGGGCCTCTGGCTCGGCGCCGTCGCGCTCGCCACCCCGGCCGCGGCGGACGACTCCCCCGGCCCGCTGGACGCCCTCGCCGGCGTCGTGCAGCAGGTGACGGAGCCGGTCGCCGCGGTGATCGAGCCGGTCAGCGCCGCCGTCACGCCGCCGATCGAGTCCGCCGCGGCTCCCGTTGCGGCAGCCGCCGACCCCGTGGTCGAGGCCGCGGCACCCGTCGTGGACGCCGTGGCACCCGTGGTCGCGCCGGTGACCGAGGCCGCCGCGCCCGTGGCTGCCGCCGCCGCGCCCGTCGCCGACGCCGTGACCCCGGTGGCGGACGCCGTCGCGCCGGTCACCGAGGTGGTCGCCCCGGTGACGGACGCGCTCGCCCCGGTCACCCGGGCACTCGCCCCCGTCTCCGCGGCGCTGTCGCCCGTGACGGACGCGCTGGCCCCGGTCACGGCCCCGCTCACCGGGGCGCTGTCGCCCGTCGCCGGTGCGCTGGCGCCGGTCCTCGACCCGCTGACCCCGGTGACCGACGCGCTCGTCCCGGGCGACGCCCCCGGCGCCCCGGCCGAGCCGCCGACCGCCGCGAACCCCGCCGCGCCCGTCGCCGACGTCGCCGGCCCGGCCGCCCCTGCCGCCACGACCACCGACCCGACGGCCGGTGCCCCCGGCGGCACCGCCCGCGCGGACGACGCCGTCGGCGGCGCGACGGCCCCCGCCGCCCACGCAGTCCCCCTGCCCGCCGCCGACCCCGGCGCCCCGGCCCCGGGCGTCCCCGCCTCGCAGGCCCCGGCCCCCGCCCCG
>NZ_JAHVCI010000093.1:0-9795 GCF_019265565.1 Cellulomonas sp. PS-H5 | reverse complement strand
CGAGATCGGGCCCGGGAAGGGACACGACGAGGTCGAGGATGTCCTGCGACCCATCACTCCCGGCGCCACCTGACTGTCCCGCCACGCTGCGGCGGCAGAACCCCGCCATTTAGCGCCGAAAGTCACATACTGGCTCTCGAGCTCCTTCTCCCGGAGCGCGGCGATGGCCGCGTGGAAGGCGGCCGAGCGGGACCGGAGGCCGTGGGCGCGCTCGTACTCCTTCAGGAAGTCGAGGTCCGGCACCGGTACCGTCACAGTGACCCGCTCACTCAGGCTCATACCGCCGATCATACCGAGGGCCGCGGCCGCGGGTCAGCCCTCGCACAGCCTCCGCGCCGCCGCCACCGCGGCGAGCAGCGCCTCGGGTTCCGGGGCCAGCCCCAGCACCAGGTCGTCGACCCCGCGCAGCCCGGCCCGGTCCAGCAGCCGCTTCTCGTTGGTGGCCCACTCGCCGCGCCCCGCGAGCATCGCGTGCGCGCGCTGCGTGACGGCCACCGCGACCAGCCCCGCGCACTGCGCGACCCGCCCGGCGCGCGCGTGCTGCTCGGCCCCGTCGAGCGTGAAGTCGGCCCGGGCGCCCCACACCTCCGGCGCGGTCCGGCGCAGCGCCGCGGGGAACCCGGGCCGGGGGAGCGTGCCGCGCAGCACCCGGTGCCCGGCCAGCTCGGCGACCACGACGTAGGTCGGGAACCCGGCGAGGTGGAACAGCAGCGGCTCGACGTCGAACTCCCCGCGCGCCGCCCGGTCGACCTCCCGCTCGACGACGTCGAGGTCCCGGTAGTGCACGTCGACCCGCCGGCCCTCGACGGTCAGCCACGCCCCGCCGTTGAACACGCCGCCGCCCCAGCCGCCGACCTCGAAGACGTGGCCCTCCCACCCGACGTCGCGCAGGTGCTGCGGGTCGAACGCGCCGCGGTAGTAGATCGCCAGGTCCCAGTCGCTGCCGGGCCGGTGGGTGCCGTGCGCGCGGGACCCGCCGAGGGACACCGCCTCGACCCCGGGCAGGGCGGCGAGGGTGTCGGCGAGGCGGTCGAGGAAGGACTCGTCGGACATGCGTCGTCAGCCTGCCAGCGCGGAGTCGTCCGCGTCGACCCTCCCGACCACCAGCCGGTTCACCACGTACAGCACCACGCCGATCGCCAGCAGGACGGCGGCCCGCAGGTACACCGACCCCTCCCGCCCGGTGAGCGGCGACGCCAGCACCAGCGAGACCACCGCGCCGACCGCCGGCGCCCAGGTCGGGGCCCGGAACGACCGCGCGGAGTCGCCCTCGACCCGCTCGGGCTCGTCGTCGTCGCCGTCGGGCCCCGAGGTGGGGCGGCGGCGCAGCACCAGCACCGCCACGTTCACCACCGCGAACACCAGCAGCAGGAGCAGGACGGTGGTGTCCGCGAGGTCCCCGAGGTCGCCGGTCGCGGTGAGCGTCAGGGCCAGCACCACGGTGAACGCGATCGCGACCACCGGGGTCCGGCGCCGCGCCTGCACACGCCCGAACAGCGCGGGGATGATCCGCTCCCGCGCCATCCCGTAGACCAGGCGCGAGGCCATCATCATGTTGATCAGCGCGGTGTTCATCACGGCCAGCAGCGCGATGAGCGCGAACAGCCACGCGGGGAAGACGAGCCCGGCGACCTTCACCACCTCGAGCAGCGGCCCCGTCGACCCGACGAGCACGTCCGTCTCGACGAGCATCGACGCGGTGAACGCCACGGCCAGGTAGATGGCCCCGGCGATCGCGAGCCCGCCGAACAGCGCCCGCGGGTAGTCGCGCCGCGGGTGCTTCGCCTCCTCCGCGAGGTTCACCGAGTCCTCGAACCCGAGCAGCGCGTAGAACGCCAGCGCCGCGCCGCCCAGGACGCCCATCCACGCGGCGCCCTCCGTGCTCAGCTCCAGTGCGCGGCCCGGGTCGCCCTCGCCGCGGGCCAGCGCGACCACGCCGATGCCGATGATGACGAGCAGTCCGGTCGCCTCGATCAGCGTGAGCACGACGTTGACCCGGACCGACTCCGAGACGCCCAGGACGTTCACGAGCGTGATCAGCCCGAGGAAGACCCACGCGGCGACCACGGTCGGCACGCCGAACGGCAGCAGCTCGGCGAGGTAGTCGCCGCCGAACGCGCGGGCGGCGGCCGACGCGCTGGTGATGCCGGACATCATCACGGCGAACGCCACCAGGAAGGTGAGGAACGGCCGGCGGAACGCGCGGTTCGCGTACAGCGCGGCGCCGGCCGCCCGCGGGTACCGGGCGACCAGCTCGGCGTACGCGGTCGCGGTGAGCGCGGCCAGCACGAACGCGAGCAGGAACGGCAGCCAGATCGCCCCGCCGACCTCGGCGGCCACGGTGCCGGTCAGCGCGTAGATCCCCGCACCGAGGATGTCCCCGACGACGAACAGCAGCAGCACGGTCCGGCCGATCGAGCGCTTGAGCGCGGGCTGCTGGTCCTGGCTCACCTGCGTGGACTCCGCCATGGCGCACCACCCCCTCCGCGGCACACTGTGCTCCCGTGCGGGCGGCCCCGCGCGGCGAGCGGCTCGCCGGGCGCGCGACGACCCCCGCCCCTAGGCTCGATCGGACCACCAGGACATCTCGGGAGGTCAGGCATGAAGGGCAAGCTGGCATTCGTCCTCGGCGCGGGCGTGGGCTACGTGCTCGGGACCCGCGCGGGTCGCGCGCAGTTCGAGAAGATCAAGGGCTGGGCGTCGGACGCGTGGCACGACCCGCGGGTCCAGTCGACGGTCGACGACCTCGAGTCGAAGGCCACCGGGTTCGCGAAGGACCAGGGCGCCGCGCTCAAGGACAAGGCCGTCGACGCGGTGAAGAGCGCCGTGTCGCGCACGTCCGACGACGACGCGACCGAGGCGAGCGGCGCGACGCGCACCGCCCCGCCGGCCGGGACGACCCCGACCACGCCGGTCACCCCGCCCGGGGCCTAGCAGGGCCTGAGCGGGAGGGCGTCGTGGTCGCCCGGACGTCGCTGTGGTGGGACCGGCGCGAACCCGCGTCCCACCCGCACCACCGCGCGCCGGGGGAGGTGCCGCACCCCGGCGACGAGCCCGCCGACGTGGTCGTGGTCGGCGCCGGGCTCACCGGGCTGACCACGGCCCTGCTGCTGACCCGCGCCGGCTGCCGGGTCCTCGTCCTCGAGGCCCGCGCGGTCGGCGCGGGCACCACCGGGCGCAGCACGGCGAAGATCAGCCTGCTGCAGGGCGACCGGCTCGCCTCGCTGGCCGAGCGCCACGAGGACCGCGTGGTCGCCGCGTACGCCGAGGGCAGCGCCGAGGGCATGGACTGGCTGCTGCGCTACCTCGACGACCACCGGGTGCCCTACCAGCGGCGCGAGGCGCTGACGTTCGCGACCACCGCCGAGGGGCGCGCCCGGGTCGAGGCGGAGCTCGAGGCCGCCCGGCGCGCCGGGGTGCCGGTCGGCTGGCGGCGGCGCACCGACCTGCCGCTGCCGGTGACCGGCGCGATCGGCCTCGCGGACCAGGCGCAGGTCGACCCGCTGGACGTGCTGGGCGCCCTCGCCGCCGACGTCGTCGGGCGCGGCGGCCGGATCGCCGAGGGGGTCCGGGTGCTCGGGATGCACCACGGCGCCGAGCTCGGCGGCCTGAGCCGGCGCACGGTGCTGCGGACCACGGCGGGCGACGTCGCCGCCGACGCGGTGGTGCTCGCGACGGGCACGCCGGTCCTCGACCGCGGCGGGGCATTCGCGCGGCTGCACGCCCTGCGGTCGTACCTGTGCGCGTTCCGGGTGCCGGAGCCGCCGCCGACGAGCATGGCGCTCTCCGTCGACGCCGACACCCGGTCGGTGCGCTCCGTGCCGGCCCTCGCGGGGGCGGGGCTGGTGCGGGGTCCGGCCGTCCCGGGCGGTTCGGCGACCCCGGTCGGCGCGGCGGTGCCGGACCTGCTGCTCGTCGGCGGCGCGGGGCACCCCGTGGGCCGGCGGCCCCGGACGGGGGAGTCGGTGCGCGCGCTCGTCGACTGGACCCGCGCGCACGTCCCCGGTGCCGAGCTGACCCACGTGTGGTCGGCGCAGGACTACGCGACGACCGACGGGCTGCCGCTGGTCGGCCGGCTGCTGCCGCTCGACCCGCGGCTGTACGTCGCGACGGGCTACGCGAAGTGGGGCATGACCACCGCCGTGGCCGCCGCGCTCGTGCTCGCGGCGGACATCCTCAACGACCGCGCCCCGCGCTGGGCGGAGTCCTGGCGGCCGTGGGGCCGGCACGAGCTCACCGGGCTCGGCGACGCCGCGCGGCTGAACGCCGCGGTCGCGCGGTGGCTCGCGGGCGGCTGGACCGCCCCGCGCGCCGCGGCCGGGACGCGCGCCGCCCCGCCGGAGGGGCAGGGCGGCGTCGAGCGCGCGGGGGTGCGCCCGGAGGCGGTGTGCACCGTCGGCGGCGTCACCCGGCGGGTGTCCGGCGTGTGCACGCACCTCGGCGGCGTCGTGACCTGGAACGAGGTCGAGCGGTCCTGGGACTGCCCGCTGCACGGGAGCCGGTTCGCCCCGGACGGCGCGCCCCTGGAGGGCCCGGCGACCACGCCGCTCACCCCGCTGGGCTGACGCGCGACGGCCCCGCCGCGGCGTGGTGCCAGGCGGGGCCGTCGGTGCGTGCGGGGCGTGGTCGCTAGATGACCAGGCTCAGGAGCAGGACCACCACCAGGGCGGTCACCGACAGGACGCACTCCATGAGCGACCAGGTCTTGAACGTCTGGCCGACGGTCATCTTGAAGTACTCCTTGACCAGCCAGAACCCGGCGTCGTTGACGTGGCTGAGGAACACCGAGCCGGCGCCGATCGCCAGGACCATGAGCGCGACGTGCGTCGGGGACAGGCCCTCGGCCAGCGGCGCGACGATGCCGGCCGCGGTGACGGTGGCGACGGTCGCGGAGCCGGTGGCGACGCGGATCAGCACCGCGACCAGCCACGCGGCGAGCAGCGGCGAGATCGGCGCGTTCGCGAGGCCCTTGGCGATGACGTCGCCGACGCCGGAGTCGACCAGGGTCTGCTTGAAGCCGCCGCCCGCGCCGACGATGAGCAGGATGCTCGCGATCGGGGCGAACGAGGAGTCGACGAGCTTGCTGACCATGCTGCGGTCGCGGCCCTGGCGGGTGCCGAGCAGGACCAGCGACACCAGCGCGGTGATGAGCAGCGCGACCAGGGGGGTGCCCACGAAGTCGAGCACCTGGCCGAACCCGGAGTCCTCGAACCCGACGGTCTCGGCGAGCGTGCGGGCCAGCATGAGGACGACCGGCAGCAGCACGACCGTCAGCGCGGTGGCGAACGACGGGCGGCGCGCGTCGTCGGCGCGGTCCGAGGCGCCGAGGATCTCGGTCGGCGGGTCGAGCGGGACCCAGCGGGCCATCGGCTTCGCGAGCAGCGGGCCGGCGATCGCGACGGTCGGGATGGAGACCAGCAGGCCGAGGCCGAGCGTCAGGCCCAGGTCGGCGCCGAGGGCGTCGATCGCGATGAGCGGGCCGGGGTGCGGCGGCACCAGGCCGTGCAGCGCGGACAGGCCGGCGAGGGCCGGGATGCCGACGACGATCATCGACACCTTGGACCGGCGGGCGACGAGCATGACGACCGGGATCAGCAGCACGACGCCGACCTCGAAGAACAGCGGGATGCCGATGATGAACGCGGCGAACGCCATCGCCCACGGCAGCCGCTGGACCGGCGTCCGGGCGAGGATCGAGTCGACGATCTGGTCGGCCCCGCCGGAGTCGATCAGCATCTTGCCGATGATCGCGCCGAGGGCGATGAGGATGCCGACGCCGGCGACGGTGGTGCCGAGGCCGGCCGTGAACGAGGTGAAGGCGTCGACGTAGGGCAGGCCGGCGGCCACGGCGAGCACACCCGCGCCGAGCATGAGCGCGAGGAACGGGTGCAGCTTCACCCAGACGATCAGCGCGACGATGACCGCGATGCCGACGACGGCCGCGACGATCAGCCGGGTGTCGGAGACGGCGGGCGCGGCGTCCTCGGCCGCGGCGGCCAGCAGCAGCGGTGCTGCGGTCGGGAGGGAGAGCATCAGGACTCCTGGGGGGAGGTCGCCGGCGCCACGTCGGCGCGCGCGGTGGCGGGGTCGATGCCGAGCTCGCGCAGGGCGGCGTCGGCGACGGAGTGGGGCGAGACCTCGACCGGGACGACGACGCCGTCCTCGGCGTCGGTGAGCGGCTCGAGGGTCTGGAACTGCGACGGGAGCAGGGAGGTCGGCATGAAGTGCCCGGCGCGGCCGGACATGCGCTCGCCGATCGCCTCGATCGTGCCCCGGAGGTGCACGAACCGGACCCGGCCCTCGGCCTCGCGCAGCACGTCGCGGTAGGCGACCCGCAGCGCGGAGCAGGTGACGATGGTCGACCGGCCGGCGCGGGACTGCTCGGTGAGCCAGTCCCGCATGGCGCGCAGCCACGGCCAGCGGTCCTCGTCGGTCAGCGGGGTGCCCGCCGACATCTTGTCGATGTTGGCCTGGGGGTGGAACTCGTCGGCCTCGGCGTACGGCCAGCCGAGACGGTCGGCGAGGATCTGCGCGGTCGTGGTCTTCCCCGACCCCGAGACACCCATGATCACGAGGTGCTGGACCTCCGGCATCGCTGCCCTCCTTGACGTCGTTGTCCGGGCGTGAGCGTCCGGGCGCTGCCCCGGATCGCCCCGGGGTGCCGACACTCTGCCACAAAGATGCGACCTTTGAAACCCAAAGATGTCACCAGTGGCGGCGGCGGGTCGGGCGCGTCCTCGCACCCGATCCCGTGTGCGACCCTGGCACGGCCGCCGGTCAGGCGCGCGCCGGGACGGGGACGAGGGGACGCACGTGGCGGTCGAGGTGCTGCACAGCACCGTGCTCGAGGCGATCGGCGCGGAGATCACGGCCGGGGTGCTCCCGGCCGGCGCGGTCCTGACGCTGGAGCAGCTCCAGCACCGGTTCGGGGTGTCGCGGACCGTGGCGCGGGAGACGATGCGCTCGCTCGAGCAGCTGGGGCTGCTGACGTCGCGGCGCCGGGTGGGGCTGGTCGTGCGGCCGGCGTCCGACTGGATGGTGTTCGACCCGCGGGTCATCCGGTGGCGGCTCGCAGGCCCGGGTCGGCTCGGTCAGCTGCGCTCGCTCACG
This sequence comes from Cellulomonas sp. PS-H5, assembly GCF_019265565.1. Lineage (NCBI taxonomy): Bacteria > Bacillati > Actinomycetota > Actinomycetes > Micrococcales > Cellulomonadaceae > Cellulomonas > Cellulomonas sp. PS-H5. Next base: position 2,685 of record NZ_JAHVCI010000093.1, on the reverse strand, counting down.
GAGCTGCGCGCGGCCGTCGAGCCCGTCGCCGCGGCGGCCGCCGCCCGGCACGCCTCGCCCGAGGAGGTGGACGAGCTGCTGGCCCTGATGGCGCGGCTCCGCGAGCTCGGGGAGGCCGGCCGGCTGGACGAGTTCCTCGAGGTCGACCAGCAGTTCCACGCCCTGCTGCTCCGGGCGGGTCGCAACGAGATGTTCGGCGCGCTCACCGGCGTGGTCGCCGAGGTCCTCGCCGGTCGCACCCGGCACGGCCTGATGCCGTCCCGCCCGCGGGCGGAGGCGCTCGACGCGCACGCCGCGGTGGCGGAGGCGGTCCGCCGCCGCGACCCCGAGGCCGCCGAGCGGGCGATGACGGTCATCACGGCCGAGATCCGGGCCGCCCTCGGCGACCTGCACTGAGGGCGGCGCGGCCCCGGCTCAGGGGCGCGGGACGTTGCGGAGGTTCGAGCGGGCCATCGCCATGACCTCGCCCATGCCGCCGCCGAGGATCTCCTTGCTCATCGCCGCCGTGAACCCGCTGACCTGCTGGCGCGTGATCTTGGGCGGGATCGACAGCGCCCGCGGGTCGGTGACCAGGTCGACCAGCGCCGGGCCGTCGTGCGCGAACGCCTGGCGCAGCGCCGCCCGGATCTGGGTCGGGTCCTCGACGCGCACCGACGGGATGCCGAGCGCGGTGCCCAGCGCCGCGTAGTCGATCGCGGGGGAGTCGGTGCCGTAGCTCGGCAGCCCGTCGACCAGCATCTCCAGCCGGACCATGCCCAGCGTCGCGTTGTCGAACAGGATCACCTTCACGGGCAGGTCGTAGTGCACGAGCGTGATGAGCTCGCCCAGCAGCATCGACAGGCCGCCGTCGCCCGCGATCGCCACGACGTGCTTCTGCTCGGCGCCGGAGTCCCGGGCGGCCAGCGCCGCACCGATCGCGTGCGGCACCGCGTTGGCCATCGACCCGTGCAGGAACGACCCGATGACCCGGCGGCGGCCGTTCGGCGTGAGGTACCGCGCCGCCCAGACGTTGCCCATGCCGGTGTCGACCGTGAACACGGCGTCGTCGGCGGCCTCCTCGTCGAGGACGACCGCGGCGTACTCGGGGTGGATCGGGCGGTGGTGCTCGACGTCCTTGGTGTAGGCGCCGACGACCCCGCCCATCGCCTTCTCGTGCTTCTTGACCATCTGGTCGAGGAACCGGCGGGACTTCTTCCGCTCGACGAGCGGCAGCAGCGCGCGCACGGTCTCGCCCACGTCGCCGACGACCGCCAGGTCGTTCCGGGTCCGGCGGCCGAGGCGGGTCGGCTCGATGTCGACCTGGACGGTGCGGACGTCGGAGGGCAGGAACTGGTCGTACGGGAAGTCGGTGCCGAGCAGGACCAGCAGGTCGGCCTCGTCCATCGACGCCTGGAGCGCGCCGTACCCGAGCAGGCCGGTCATCCCGACGTCGAACGGGTTGTCGTACTGGATGTGCTCCTTGCCGCGCAGGCTGTGCCCGACGGGCGCGGCGATCTTGTCGGCGAGGGCGAGGACGTCGTCGTGCGCGCCGCGGACGCCCGCGCCGGCCAGGATCGTGACCTTCTTGGCGCCGTCGATCGCGGCGGCCAGCGCGGCGACGTCGGCCTCGGCGGGGACCACGCGCGGCCTGCGCGGCCGGGCCAGGGTGTCGGTGCCGGCGGGCGGTGCCTCCAGGTCGGCGACGTCGCCGGGGAGGGTCAGCACCGCGACGCCGGGGGCGCCGTAGGCGTGGTGGATCGCGCTGCGGATGACGCGCGGGGCCTGCGCGGCCGACGAGATCATCTCGGAGAACACCGAGCACTCGACGAACAGCCGGTCCGGGTGCGTCTCCTGGAAGTACTGGGTGCCGATCTGCGCGCTCGGGATGTGCGAGGCGATCGCGAGGACGGGGACCCGGCTGCGGTTCGCGTCGTACAGGCCGTTGATGAGGTGCAGGTTGCCCGGGCCGCAGGAGCCGGCGCAGACGGCGAGGTCGCCGGTGATCTCGGCCTCGGCGGCCGCGGCGAACGCGGCGGCCTCCTCGTGCCGGACGTGCACCCACTGGATGTCCTCGCCCGCGGCCCGCGCGCGGCGGACCGCGTCCACCACCGGGTTCAGGCTGTCGCCGACGATGCCGTAGATGTGCTTGGCCCCGGCCGCCACCACCTGGGCGACGAGCTGGTCGGCCACCGTGTTGCTGCGTGCCACGGGATCACTCCTGTCGTTGTCGTCAGGCCATATTCATCCCATGACTTGCCCGCGTGCCACCCGGGGGCGGTGTCTCGTCGGTCACGGGGGACGGCTCCACCCTGTCGCGGACGCGGTCCGACGGCACGTCGAGCGGGCGGGCTCCGCGGGCCGTCGCGGGCGTCCGACGTGGTGAAACCCTGGGTAGGAACTGTGGACGAGCCGCCCCGCGGCCCCCCGACCTGGCACGCTCGGGCTCGTGGAACCGACCCCCCTGGACGCGCTGCGGCGCCAGCTGCTCGACTTCACGCGGTGCGCCGCCTGCGGTGCCCCGCTCGCGGCGACGCGGTGCGCGCGGTGCGGGCTGGAGATGGCCGGCGACGACGGCGTGCGGATCGCGGACGCGTCGCGCGTCGTCGCGCGGGCGCTCGACGCGCGCCGGGACGTCATCGACGCGGCGCGGGCGCGGCAGGGCGCGGGGGCCGGGGCGCGGCAGGGCGAGCACGCCGGCGCACCGCG
>NZ_JAHVCI010000092.1:0-10171 GCF_019265565.1 Cellulomonas sp. PS-H5 | reverse complement strand
CCCGCCGACCCCGGCCGCCGACGCCCCGCTCCGGGACGACCTGCGGCGCCGGGTCGCGGCGCTGCTCGACGCGCCGGGCACGACGACCGCCCCGCCGCGCCGGCTGCTCGGCATCGCGGGCGCGCCCGGCGCCGGCAAGTCGACGCTGAGCTCGCAGATCCTCGCGGCGTTCCCCGGCCGGTGCGTCGTGGTGCCGATGGACGGGTTCCACCTCGCGCAGACCGAGCTCGAGCGCCTCGGGCGCGCCGACCGCAAGGGCGCACCGGACACGTTCGACGCGGCGGGGTACGTCGCGCTGCTGCGCCGGCTGCGCGCGCCGGTGCCGGGGGAGACGGTGTACGCGCCGGAGTACCGCCGGGACCTGCGCAACGGCGTGGCCGGGGCGATCGGCGTGCCGGCGGACGTGCCGCTCGTCATCACGGAGGGCAACTACCTGCTGCTCGACCGGCACGGGTTCGCGCCGGTCCGCGAGCTGCTCGACGCCTGCTGGTTCGTCGACCTGCCCGAGGAGGTGCGGGCCGAGCGGCTGGTCGCCCGGCACGAGCTGTTCGGCAAGCCGCCGGCCGCCGCGTACGCGTGGACGCACGGGCCCGACCAGCGGAACGCGGACCTGGTCGCGGCGACGCGGGTCCGGGCGGACGCGGTCGTCACGGTCGACTGACCCGGCCGCGCCGCGCGTCCGGCGCGCGAGGCACCCGCGCGCCGGTGCGACACTGGGGGCGTGAGCAGGTTTCCCGCGCGGGCGGTCGTGGACGTCGGGGCCGTGCGTGCCAACGCGCGGACCCTGGGCGACCTCGCCCCGACGGCGCAGCTCATGGCGGTCGTGAAGGCGGACGCCTACGGGCACGGGCTGCTGGCCGTCGCGCGCGCGGCGGTCGAGGGCGGCGCGAGCTGGCTGGGCGTGGCGCAGGTGGCCGAGGCGCTGGCCCTGCGCGCCGGCGGCGTCACCGCCCGCGTGCTGACCTGGCTGTACGCCCCGGGGGCGCCGCTGGCCGAGGCCGTGGCCGCGGACGTCGACCTGTCCGTCGCCGCCCCGTGGGCGCTGCGCGAGGTCGCCGACGCCGCCCGCGCCACGGGCCGCACGGCCCGCATCCACGTGAAGGTCGACACGGGCCTCGGCCGCAACGGGCTGACCCCGGCCGACCTGCCCGCCGTGGTCGACGAGGCGCTGCGGCTCGAGGCCGAGGGCGTCGTCCGCCTGGTCGGCATCTGGTCGCACCTGGCCTTCGCCGACGAGCCCGGCCACCCGAGCCTGCACGCCCAGGGCGACGTCCTGCGCGCCGCGGCGGCGGACGCCGAGGCCCGCGGCGCCCGGTTCGAGGTGCGGCACATCGCGGCCTCCGCCTCGACGCTGACGGACCCGGAGCTGCACCTCGACCTCGTGCGCCCGGGCATCGCGCTGTACGGCCTGACCCCGGTGCCGCAGCTCGGCGGGCCGGAGCGGTTCGGGCTGGTGCCCGCGATGACGGTCGAGGCCGAGCTCGCGAACGTCAAGCGCCTGCCGGCGGGGCACGGCATGTCCTACGGCCACCACTACGTGACGCCGCACGACACCGTGGTCGGCGTCGTGCCGCTGGGGTACGCGGACGGCGTCCCGCGGCACGCCTCGGGCCAGGACGGCGCCCCGGGTGCCCCGCTGGGCGTCGGCGGCCGGCGCCTGGCGATCGCCGGGCGGGTCTGCATGGACCAGGTGATGGTGGACCTCGGCCCGGGCGCGACGGAGCAGGCGGGTGACCGCGTGGTGCTGTTCGGCACCGGAGCGGACGGCGGGCCGACGGCGCAGGACTGGGCGGACTCGGCGGGCACCATCAGCTACGAGATCGTGACCCGGCTCGGTGCCCGGGTGCCGCGGGTCTACGTGGACGGCGGCCGGGAGGTCCCGGCGAGCGGCGCGGAGCGCGTCGCGGAGGGAGTGGCGTGAGCGAGCAGGACGGGGCGACCGCGACGGTCGCCGAGGTGACGGTGGACCTGGCGGACGCGGACGCGACCCGCGCGTACGGCGAGGCCCTCGCGGGGCTGCTGCGGGCGGGCGACCTCGTCGTGCTGACCGGCGACCTCGGCGCGGGCAAGACCACCCTGACCCAGGGCATCGGCACCGGGCTCGGCGTGCGCGGGGCGGTGGCCTCGCCGACGTTCGTGATCGCGCGGGTGCACCCGCCCCTCCCGGGGCCCGACGGCGCGACCGGCCCGGCCCTGGTGCACGTCGACGCGTACCGGCTCGGCTCGCTCGACGAGGTCGACGCGCTCGACCTGGACACCTCGCTCGACGAGTCGGTGACGGTCGTCGAGTGGGGCGAGGGCCTCGTCGAGTCGCTCGCCGACGACCGCCTGGAGGTGGCCCTGCGCCGTCCCCGCGGCGCCGACGCCGCCGGTGGCGCCCCGCACGCCGAGCACGCGGAGGACGCCGCCGCGGGCGTCCGCGCCGTGACCGTCCGGGCGCGCGGCGACCGCTGGCGCGGCGTCGCGCTGCCGGGCGCGCCCTCCGCCTGACGCACCGGCGCCGCCGCGCGCCGACCCGGGTCGACCACCCGCGGCGAACGGCGGACCGCCGACCCGCAGACCTCGACCCTCGTCCCACCCCGATCCCGACCCCGACCCCGAAGGAAGCCCACCGGTGCCCGTCCTCGCGCTCGACACCTCCGCCGCCGCGTCCGCCGCCGTCGTCGACGACGCCGGCCGCACCCTGGCCACCCGGTCGACCGGCGAGGCCCGCCGGCACGCGGAGACGCTGACCCCGCTGCTCGACGAGGTCCTCGCCGAGGCGGGCGCCGCCCGCACCGACCTGACCGCGGTGGTGGCGGGCACGGGCCCGGCGCCGTTCACCGGCCTGCGCGTCGGCCTGGTCACGGCCCGCACGCTCGGCCTGGCGCTCGGCGTTCCGGTGCACGGGGTGTCCTCGCTCGACGCACTGGCGCTGGCCGCGGTCGCCGCGGCGGCGTCCGGCGCCGGCCCGGCCCTCGACGACCGCGAGGTGCTGGTCCTGACGGACGCGCGCCGCAAGGAGGTCTACTGGGCCCGGTACCGCGCGGTGGTCGGCGCGGGCGCCGCCCCGACCGTCGAGGCGGTCGAGGGCCCGGGCGTCGCGACGCCGGCCGCGGTCGCGGAGCAGGGGCTCGAGGGGCTGCTGCTCGTCGGCCCGGGCACCGCGCTGTACCCGGAGCTGCTGCCCCCGGTGCCCGGCACGCCGGACGCCGTCGACGCCGCGGACCTCGCCCGCGTCGCGCTCGCCCGGCTCGCGGTGGCGGACGCGGGCGTGGTGCTGCCGACGGAGCCGCTGTACCTGCGCCGCCCGGACGCCGTGCCGCCGGCCGCCGCGAAGCGGGCGCGCGCGTGACCTCGTCCGAGGACGGTACGCGGGACGGGTCCGGGGCCGCGGACGGTGCGGCGCCGGAGGACGCGACCGTGCGGGCGGACGCCTCGTCGCCGGACGGCACCGCCGACGGAGGCCGCACCGCCGACGCAGGCCGCACCGCCGACGTGCTGCTCCGGCCGCTCGTCCCCGACGACCTCGACGCGCTGGAGGACATGGAGGAGGCGCTGTTCGGCGCCGGTGCCTGGTCCCGGGCGTCGCTGGCGGAGGAGATCGCCGGCCCGGGCCGGTGGTACGTCGGCGCGCAGGACCGGGCGTCGGGCGAGCTGGTCGGGTACGCGGGACTGTGGTTCGACGGCTACGACGGCCAGGTGATGACCGTCGGCACCCGCCCGGACGCGCAGGGCCGCGGGGTCGGCCGGATGCTGCTGGACGCGCTGCTCGACCACGCGCGCGAGCTCGGCGCGGGCGACGTGCTCCTGGAGGTGCGGGTCGACAACGAGCCGGCGCTGCGGCTGTACGAGCGCGCGGGGTTCGAGCGGTTCGGCCGGCGCAAGGGCTACTACCAGCCCGAGAACGTCGACGCCTGGACGATGCGCCGCAAGGCCTGAGCGGGCGCGCCGGACGCGACGAGGGCCCCGCCCGGGCGTGCCGGTGCGGGGCCCTCGCGCGTCGCCGGCGCGGCGCGCGCGGTGTCAGATCGAGCGCGCGACGTCCTCGAAGTCGAGGCGGCCCTGGCGCGGGTGCGAGGCCGGCATGCCGAAGCCCTCGACGTCCTGGGGCGTGCTGCCCACGTTGAGGACCATGATCGAGCGCCAGCCCGACCCGGCGAGCAGGTCGGCGTCCAGCCCGGGGGCGTCGTAGCCGGTCATCGGCCCGACGTGCAGGCCCGCGGCGCGCAGGCCGACGATCAGGTAGCCCGCCTGCAGGAACGCGTTGTCGCGGGACATCCGGGCGCGGACGTCCTCGATGCCGGCGAAGTTGTCCCGGGCGCCGGCCATGTGCGGGGCCAGGCGGGGGAGCTGCTCGTGGAAGTCGACGTCGGCGGCCACGACGATGCTGAGCGGCGCACGCCGGGTCTTGGCCTTGTTGCCCTCGTTCATGTGGTCGACGAGACGCTCGCGGCCCTCGCCCGTGCGGACGAGCAGCAGGCGCAGCGGCAGCGAGTTCATCGCGGTCGGGCCCCAGCGGACGACGTCCCAGACGGCGCGGACCTGCTCGTCGGTGACCTCGCCGTCGGTGAACGTGTTGACGGTGCGGGCGTCCCGGAACACCAGGTCCACGATCTCCTGCGGGACGCGGAGGTCGGCGGCGGCGGACGACGGTGCGGTGTCGATGCTCATGATCGGTTGAATGCGCAACATCTACGAGGTCATCCCTGTTGCCTGCGTGAACCGTGTCACACCGCCCGCGCGCGCGACGAGGGCCGCCCGCGCGAGGGGACCGCGGCGCGCGGCCTAGACTCGGGGACATGCCTGAAGCGCCCCTCGTCCTGGGGATCGAGACGTCCTGCGACGAGACCGGGGTCGCCCTGGTCCGCGCCCACGCCGACCGCAGCGAGCTCCTGGTCGACGCCGTCGCGTCCTCCATGGACGAGCACGCGCGGTTCGGCGGGATCATCCCGGAGATCGCCTCCCGCGCCCACCTCGAGGCGATGATCCCGACGATCGAGCGCGCGCTCGGCACCGCCGGGGTCACGCTCGCGGACGTCGACGCGGTCGCCGTCACCGCCGGGCCCGGCCTCGTCGGGTCGCTCACCGTCGGCACCGCCGCGGCCAAGGCGCTCGCGTACGGCCTGGGCAAGCCGCTCTACGGCGTCAACCACGTCATCGGCCACGCGGCCGTGGACGAGCTGGTGCACGGCCTGTTCCCCGACCGGGTCATGGCGCTCGTCGTGTCCGGCGGGCACTCCAGCCTCCTGCTGATCGACGACGTCGTCACCGGCGTGCACGAGCTCGGCTCGACGCTCGACGACGCGGCGGGGGAGGCGTTCGACAAGGTCGGCCGCCTGCTCGGCCTGCCCTATCCCGGCGGACCGCACATCGACCGGCTGGCGCGCGAGGGCGACCCGACCGCGATCCGGTTCCCGCGCGGCCTCACCGCGGCGAAGGACCAGGCGAAGCACGCGGACGACTTCTCGTTCTCCGGCCTGAAGACCGCCGTGGCCCGCTGGGTCGAGGCGCGCGAGGACGCCGGCGAGGAGATCCCGCTCGAGGACGTGTCGGCGTCGTTCGCCGCGTCCGTGGCCGACGTGCTCACCGCCAAGACCATCGCGGCCTGCCGGAAGCACGGCGTGGACACGCTGGTGGTCGGCGGCGGGTTCTCCGCGAACTCGCAGCTGCGGGACATGGCCGCCGAGCGGTGCGCCGCGGCCGGGATCGACCTGCGCATCCCGCCGATCAAGTACTGCACGGACAACGGCGCGATGATCGCCGCGCTGGGCGCCGCGGTCGTGCGCCGCGGGCTGCCGGCGTCGGACTTCGCGATCGGCGTCGACTCGACGATGCCGCTGGAGACCGTCACGGTCTGACCCCGCGCGGCCCGCGCGCGGCGCCCGTCAGAGCGGCCGGCCCGCCCGCATCTCCGCGACGAGCGACGCCACCACCGCGTCGAGCTCGCCCGCGTTCCGCCGGGCCACCGCCCGCTGCCGCTGGTAGGACGCGCCCTTGCGCAGGACGACCCGCACGGCGTCGAGCTCGGCCGCGCAGCCCAGCCGCTCGGCGACCGGCTCCAGGTCGACCAGCAGCCGCGCGACCGCGTCGGTCACGAGCTCCTCGTCGCCCGCCGCGTTCGTGATGATGATCGCGTCCATGCCGTAGCGCGCGGAGCGCCACTTGTTCTCCTGCGCGAACCACGGCGGGATCGTGGGCAGCTCCTCGCCGCGGTCGAGCAGGGTGGAGAAGTGCTCGACGAGGCAGTGCGTGAGCGCGGCGAGGGCGGTGACCTCCAGCAGGCTGGGGGAGCCGTCGCAGATCCGGGCCTCGATCGTGCCGAACCGCGGCGACGGCCGGACGTCCCAGCGCACCTCGTCGAACGCGTCGATCACGCCGGTGTGCAGCATGTCCCCGACGTAGGCCTCGAGCTGGTCCCAGCGCTCGAACTGGAAGGGCAGCCCGGCGGTCGGCAGCTGCTGGAACATGAGCGCGCGGTTCGACGCGTACCCGGTGTCCTTGCCGCCCCAGAACGGGCTGGACGCGGACAGCGACTGCAGGTGCGCGAACGTGGTCAGCAGGGCGCGGGAGATCGGAAGCACCTTGTCCCGGTCCTCGATGCCGACGTGCACGTGCACGCCGTAGATCAGCATCTGCCGGCCCCACCACTGCGTCCGGTCGATCAGGGTGGCGTACCGCTGCTTGTCGGTGACCTTCTGCTGGGCCCAGCGCGCGAACGGGTGGGTGCCGGCGCTCATCAGCTCGACGCGCAGCGGGTCGGTGACCGTGCGGACCTCGTCGACCGCGCGCTGCAGGTCCGCGCCCGCCTCGCCGACGGTGCGGCAGACGCCGGACACGACCTCGACGGTGTTGAGCAGCAACTCCTGCTTGATCGCGGGGTGCTCGGCGGCGCCGGCGGGGCGGACCGCGTCGAGGACGGTGCTCGCGACCTGGCGCAGGTCGCCCGAGTCGGCGTCGACGAGCGCGAGCTCCCACTCGATGCCGACGGTCGACCGCTCGGACCGCGCGAACGGCAGCCGGGCCGGGGTGGTCACGCGGCGGCGCCGACGGGCTCGACGAGCAGCACCTGCTGCTGGCCGGCGACGCGGGTGAGCACGATCGTCGCGGCGGCGGTCCCGCGGAGGTCGAGCTGGCGGCGCAGCTGCTCCGGGACGACGGCCGTCCCGCGCTTCTTGATCGTCAGGGACCCGACGCCCCGCTCGCGCAGGTAGGCCCGCAGCCGCTTGAGGCCGAACGGCAGGCTGTCGAGCACGCGGTAGGCCGTGGCGAACGGGGTCGCGTGCAGCGCGTCGGAGGTCACGTAGGCGATCGTGCTGTCCACGAGCCGTCCCTGCACCTCGGCGGCGACCTCGGCGACCAGCCCGGCGCGGATCACGGCTCCGTCGGGCTCGTAGAGGTAGGCGCCGACGGGCCCGACCTCGGCGCGGGAGCGCTCGCCGGCGGCGCGCAGCACGGCGGACCCGCCGCCGGCCCCGAGCAGCAGCGCCGACCGGCCGGGGCCCTCGGGGGCGAGCGGGCCGAACCACAGGCCGAGCTCGACGACGTCGCCGTCGACCGACACCCACTGCGCCTCGGCGTCGTCCGGCAGGGCGCTGTGCGGCACGCCCGGGCCGAGCTTGAGGCCCAGGGCGGGCACGCGCTCGCGGAGGGCGAGGACGTCGTCCAGCGGCGGGGCGTACGCCGCGGGGTCGAACACCCGGCTCCCGCCGGACGTCCGGCGCGCGGGGTCGGCGTACACGCCGTCCACGCCCTCGGCGGCGAGGTCGACCGCCAGGCCGTCGCCGTGCCGGACTTCGGCCTCGGGGAACGCGCGCAGGTTGATCGTCGCCAGGGCGGCGGTGGTCTCGTCGGCGTCGACCGCGAGCACCCGCAGCCCGACCCCCGCGAACGCCATCGCGTCGGCACCCAGGCCGGAGGTCAGGTCGGCGACGCGGGTGACGCCCGCGGCCGCGTACCGGCGGGCGTGCCGGGCGGCGACCACCAGCCGGGTCGCCTGCTCGAGGCCCGCGGGGGTGAAGAGCATGCCGTCCGCGAACTCGCCGAGCTTGTCGTGCGCCTTCGCGCGCAGCCGCGACTGGGTCAGGGCGGCGGCGACCAGGTCGGCGTCGAAGCCGTCCTTGCGCAGCCGCTCGGACAGGGCCATCGCGTGCCGCTCGTCGTACGGGGGGAGGGCGGACAGCAGGGCCCAGCCCTCGGGGCTGAGCAGCTTGGCGAGGCCGGACGCGTCCATCCCGCGATCCTCGCACGGCGGCGCGGGCCGACGACGGGCGCCGCGGCCGGAGCGGACGGATGTGACGCGCGACCCCCGGACGTTGGCACTCGCCTTGACCGAGTGCTAACGGGTTCCTAGAGTGCTGATCGGCACTCTCCTCGTGGGAGTGCCAACGCACCGCAGTTCGGCCGGCACCCGCGACGACGGCAGGACCGACGGGGCGACAACGGACATCAGGCAGCACTCACACGCGAAGGGGAGGTCCGCTGTGTCGGTCTCCATCAAGCCGCTCGAGGACCGGATCGTCGTCAAGACGCTCGAGGCGGAGCAGACGACCGCCTCCGGTCTCGTCATCCCGGACAGCGCCAAGGAGAAGCCCCAGGAGGGCGAGGTCCTGGCCGTGGGTCCGGGTCGCATCGACGACAACGGCAACCGCGTCCCGCTCGACGTGGCGGTCGGTGACAAGGTCATCTACAGCAAGTACGGCGGCACCGAGGTCAAGTACGACGGCGAGGAGTACCTCATCCTCTCCGCGCGCGACATCCTGGCGGTCGTCACCAAGTGACGTCCCCCCGCTAGCCCGTGCGGCCGGCGGACGCCTGACGAGGGCCCTCTCCGTGGACGGAGGGGGCCCTCGTCGCGTCCGGGGCCCGTGCGTTCGCGGTGCGTCCCGCCGTCGAGAGCGCAACCGACACGTCGAGTGCGTAGTCGCCGGCTGCTCGCTCGACGTGTCGAGTACTCGCTCAACGTGCGCAGGCGGGCGTGGCACCGGTCGGCGGGGTCGGCGGCGCGCCTGCCACGGCTGGGGCCGGACAGCACGACGGGGCCCCTCCGCATGCGGAGGGGCCCCGTCGCTCGTGGACGGCGACCGCGCGGTGTCGCACCGCGCTCGGTCGCCACGTTCAGGTGGCGGCGCCCAGGCCGTCGGCGGCCCGGACGCCGAGCGGCTCAGATCGCCTGGTGGCTCGTCCGGCCGGCGCGCTCGGCGAGGACGGCGGTGCGCTCGTCCTCGGACAGGCCGCCCCAGACGCCGTACGGCTCGCGGACCGCGAGCGACTGCTCGCGGCACTCGTTGATGACCGGGCAGGTCGCGCAGATCGCCTTGGCCGCCTCGGCGCGGCGGCGGCGCGCGGCGCCCCGCTCGCCCTCGGGGTGGAAGAACAGGTCCTGGTCGGCGTCGCGGCAGGCACCCTCGTACTGCCACTCCCAGAGCTCCATCACGGGTCCCGGGAGGCGGGAGATCTCGGCCATGGGGGTCCTCCATCCACTCGGCGCGGTGGCGCCGTTCTGATGACGTGCGGGGGGCGGTCCGACCGACGACCGTTCCCTGGGACCGAGGTCCCTGGTGCGTCGGCTGAACTGCACTGATGAGGACAGTACAACCGCGCCAGCAGTTGTTCAAGACCGTGTCGCGAATCGGTTCGCCGCGAATCGCTTCAGCGCGCCGACCAGCGCTGGCGCGATTCGTGGCGCGGTTCCGTCCGGCGCGGTCCACGTGCTGGCGCGGTCCGGCCCGCTGCCGCTGGAAACCGCGCCAGATCCCCGGCACAATCGAGGACGGGCCGCGGGACCGGCGGCGGGGACGAGACGGACGAGATGCAGCACAGCGAGGACGAGGAGCCGGCCGGCGACCCCGGGCGGGGCCCCGACGACGGCGCGATCGAGGCGGCCGACCTCGACGGGCCGATCCTCACCGTCGCCGCCGTCGCCTCGCGCCTCGGGGTCGCCCCCGCCACGCTGCGCACCTGGGACCGCCGCTACGGGCTCGGCCCGTCCGAGCACACGGCCGGCGCGCACCGGCGGTACAGCACGGCCGACCTGGCGCGCCTCATGTCCATGCGGTCGCTCACGCTGGACGGCGTGCCCCCGGCCGACGCCGCCCGGCTGGCGCGCGAGGGCGCGCCCGGGGTCCTGCCCGAGCCGGTGGCGCCGCCCGAGCGCGACGGCGCCCGCGCGGGCCGCGGCGTCGGCGGTGCC
>NZ_JAHVCI010000091.1:0-10784 GCF_019265565.1 Cellulomonas sp. PS-H5 | reverse complement strand
GGTGGCCGCCGAGGCGCCCGCCGCGCCCGAGGCCCCCGCCGCCCCTGCCCGGCGGTCGCGCCGCGCCACCCGCCCCGCCGGGGCCGGCGCCGCCGCGTCCTCCGCTGCGCCGGAGCGGGTCGCCGCGCCCGCCGTCGAGGCGCCTGTCGCCCCGGCGCCCGAGGCCGTCGAGGACGCGGACGAGGACGCCGTCATCGAGCAGCCCGAGGACGAGCAGGTCGCCGAGGCCGTCGAGCAGGCGGAGGAGACCTCGGCGGCCGCTCCCGAGAGCCGCCTGGACGTGCTCGCCGAGCTCGGCCGCAGCCAGTCCGCCGGTGAGCGCGAGCCGGCGCGCCGGTCCCGTGGTCGTCGGTCGGGCTCCCGCAAGGCCGGGGCGCCGGACGCCGCCGCGTCGGAGGCCGCCGCGCAGCAGCCCGCCGCGCAGCAGTCCGCCGCCGAGGAGCCCGCCGCGGCCGAGCAGCAGCCCGCGGCCCAGAAGCCCGCCACCGACAAGCCCGCCACCCGGCAGCCCGCCGGCCAGAAGGCGGACCAGGACCGCGCCGCCTCGGCGCGCCTCGCCACGACCGCGCTGCTGTTCCAGGCGCCCGAGGCCCCGCGCCGCCGGCGCCGCGCCCAGGCCCCGTCCGGCTCGCCCGAGGCGATCTCCGCCGCGGCGCAGGCCGAGCTCGAGGCCGCGCAGGCCGCCGAGGCCGCCGCTGCCGAGGCCGAGGCGCCGCAGGACGCGCCCGCCGAGGAGCAGGCCGCCACGTCGCGCCGCCGAGGCCGCCGTGGCCGTTCGCGTGCCGAGCGCGCCGAGGCCGCGGCCGAGGAGACCACCGACGCCGTCGAGGCCGAGGACGCCGCCGCCGTCGAGGCCGCCGCCGCGGACCAGGCCGACGAGGAGGCCGAGGAGACCGCCGCCGAGCGCGCCGAGGACGAGGGCGACGAGAACGCCCCGCGCCGCCGCCGTCGCCGGGGCGGCCGCGGCCGCCGCTCGCGCGGGGGCTCGGACGCCGAGCAGGGCGAGGACGACGCCGAGCAGCCGTCCGACGAGGGCGACGAGCAGGCCGAGGACGCCGAGGACCGCGAGGACGAGGCCGACGAGCAGGGCGAGGGCGACGAGCAGGGCGGCAGCAGCCGCCGGCGTCGTCGGCGTCGCCGCTCGGGCCGCGGGGGCGGGGAGGACGCGGGCGAGCAGCAGCAGTCGTCGTCGCGCCGGTCGTCGTCGCGCGGCGGGGACGAGGTCACCGCGCTGCGCGGGTCGACCCGCCTGGAGGCCAAGCGCCAGCGGCGCCGTGAGGGCCGCGACGCGGGCCGTCGCCGCCAGATCATCACCGAGGCCGAGTTCCTGGCCCGCCGCGAGTCGGTCGAGCGGTCGATGGTCGTGCGCGAGGCGCACGGCAAGACCCAGATCGCCGTGCTCGAGGACGGCGTGCTCGTCGAGCACTACGTGTCCCGGCAGGCGCAGGTCTCGATGGCCGGCAACGTCTACCTCGGCCGCGTGCAGAACGTGCTGCCCAGCATGGAGGCGGCGTTCGTCGACGTGGGCAAGGGCCGCAACGCCGTGCTGTACGCCGGCGAGGTCAACTGGGACGCCGCCGGCCTCGAGGGCGGCCAGCCGCGCCGCATCGAGCAGGCGCTCAAGTCCGGCGACTCCGTGCTGGTCCAGGTCACCAAGGACCCGATCGGCCACAAGGGCGCCCGCCTGACGTCGCAGATCACCCTGGCCGGCCGGTACCTCGTGTACGTGCCCGGCGGCGGCATGACCGGCATCAGCCGCAAGCTGCCCGAGCCCGAGCGCGCCCGCCTGAAGAAGATCCTGCGCGAGGTCGTCCCCGACTCGGCCGGCGTCATCGTGCGCACGGCGGCGGAGGGTGCCTCCGAGGAGGAGCTGCGCGCCGACATCGCCCGCCTGCAGTCGCAGTGGGAGGCGATCGAGAAGAAGTCGAAGACCGCCAACGCGCCGGCGCTGCTCCAGGGCGAGCCGGACCTGGCGATCCGCGTGGTCCGCGACATCTTCAACGACGACTTCTCCTCGCTGGTCGTCCAGGGCGACGAGGCGTGGGCGACGATCTCCGGCTACATCGGCGAGCTGGCCCCGGACCTGGCCGAGAAGGTGTCGAAGTACACCGGCACCGGCGACGTGTTCGCGGACCACCGCGTCGACGAGCAGCTGGCCAAGGGCATGGACCGCAAGGTCTGGCTGCCGTCCGGCGGCTCGCTGGTCATCGACCGCACCGAGGCCATGACGGTCGTCGACGTCAACACCGGCAAGTTCACCGGCGCGGGCGGCACCCTCGAGGAGACCGTCACCCGGAACAACCTGGAGGCCGCGGAGGAGATCGTCCGCCAGCTCCGGCTCCGGGACATCGGCGGCATCATCGTCATCGACTTCATCGACATGGTGCTCGAGTCGAACCGCGACCTGGTGCTGCGCCGCCTCGTCGAGTGCCTGGGCCGCGACCGGACCAAGCACCAGGTGGCCGAGGTCACCTCGCTCGGCCTGGTGCAGATGACCCGCAAGCGGGTCGGCCAGGGCCTGGTCGAGGCGTTCTCCGAGACCTGCGAGCACTGCAACGGCCGCGGCTTCATCGTGCACGCCGAGCCGGTCGAGAAGCACAACCACAAGCCGGAGGCGGGCGCGCCTCAGCAGCCGGCCGAGAGCGGCGGCGAGGCCAAGAAGGCGCGTCGCAAGCGCGGCGGCAGCAAGGAGCAGGCGCCCGCGCCGGCCGCGACGCCGGCCGTCCCGGTGCTGCCGGAGGCGCGGGACGCGGTCAAGGCCACGCTCGCGACCATCGCGGCGGCCGCGGCGCACGCCCACGCGCACGACGGCGAGGAGCACGCGGCGCACGGCGACGAGGAGCACGCGGCGCACGGCGACGCGGGGGAGCAGCCCGCCCCCGCCGCGCAGGCTCCGGCCGAGGCGCCCGCCGAGGCCCCGGCCCCGGTCGAGGCCGCCGCGGACGCGCCCGCCGAGGCGAAGCCCGCCCTCGACGTGCTCGCGGCGCTGGGCGACCTCGCCGCGCGGTCCCCGGAGCAGCCCGCCGCGGCCCCGGCCACCGGCGAGCCGCACCTCGAGCTGACCCCGGTCGACCCGGGCCTGTTCGAGCTGTCCGGCACCGAGTCCGACCCCGAGGACGACGCGTCCTGACCGCTCCTGCGGCCCCGCGCCCACCGCGCGGGGCCGCAGGGAGGCGGTTTGACCCTCTCGGAGGGTCTGCGTATCCTTGAACGTCGGTGCGCTCTGATGGTGAGCCCGGTTGATCCCGGGTCGCTGCGCAGAGGCACCGTTCGTGCGTGACGCCCCAGCGGCGCCGACCTCCCGAGCTCCGCGGCCACCGCGGTGGCGCGCCGGGACCGGCAGCAGGGCGGGGCGCCCCTGAACCTGTAGTTCGACGAGCAGAGATGAGCAGCAACGTGGTGTACGCGATCGTGAAGGCCGGCGGCCGCCAGGAGAAGGTCGCCGTCGGCGACGTCGTCGTCGTCGACCGGCTCGCGGCCGCGGCCGGCGAGACCGTCGAGCTGCCCGCGCTCCTCCTCGTCGACGGCACCGCCGTGACGTCGGACGCCGCGGCGCTCGCCAAGATCAAGGTCACCGCGGAGGTCGTCCGGGACGAGAAGGGCCCGAAGATCGACATCCTGCGGTACAAGAACAAGACCGGCTACCGCCGCCGCCAGGGCCACCGTCAGGCGCTCACCCGCCTCAAGGTCACCGGCATCAAGTGACCTCGCGGGCCTGCCGGCCCGTGACTCCTCCCGTAGACAGCACCGCAGGAAAGCAGGCCTGAGATGGCACACAAGAAGGGCGCGAGCTCCTCGCGCAACGGTCGTGACTCCAACGCCCAGCGTCTCGGCGTCAAGCGCTTCGGCGGCCAGGTCGTCAACGCCGGCGAGATCATCGTCCGCCAGCGCGGCACGCACTTCCACCCCGGCGTGAACGTCGGCCGTGGCGGCGACGACACCCTGTTCGCGCTCGCCGCCGGTGCGGTGCAGTTCGGCACCCGTCGTGGCCGCAAGGTCATCGACATCGTGACGGCGGGCTGACACCGCCGCACCCCAGCACGCTGGCCGGAGGGGCGCACCGCACGACGCGGTGCGCCCCTCCGTCCGTCCAGGAAGGAACCACCCGCACATGGCCGCGTTCGTCGACCGAGTCGTCCTGCACGCCAGCGGCGGGGACGGCGGCCACGGCTGCGCGTCCATCCACCGCGAGAAGTTCAAGCCGCTCGCCGGCCCCGACGGGGGCAACGGCGGCAACGGCGGCAGCGTCATCCTGGTCGTCGACCCGCAGGTCACGACCCTGCTCGACTACCACCACGCGCCGCACCGGCACGCCCCGTCCGGCACCCAGGGCATGGGCGACCACCGCCAGGGCTCGACGGGCCAGGACCTCGTCCTCCCGGTGCCCGACGGCACCGTCGTGAAGTCCGCCGACGGCGAGGTGCTGGCCGACCTGGTCGGCGCCGGCGCCACGTTCGTGGTCGCCGAGGGCGGCCACGGCGGCCTGGGCAACGCCGCCCTGTCGTCCCCGCGCCGCAAGGCCCCGGGCTTCGCGCTGCTCGGCGAGCCCGGCGACGCCCGCGACGTCGTGCTCGAGCTCAAGACGATCGCCGACGTCGCGCTCGTCGGCTTCCCGAGCGCGGGCAAGTCGTCGTTGGTCGCCGCGATGTCCGCCGCCCGGCCGAAGATCGCCGACTACCCGTTCACGACCCTGGTCCCGAACCTCGGCGTCGTGCAGGCCGGCGACGCCCGGTACACGGTCGCCGACGTCCCGGGCCTGATCCCGGGCGCCAGCGAGGGCAAGGGCCTCGGCCTGGAGTTCCTCCGGCACGTCGAGCGGTGCGCCGTCCTCGTGCACGTCCTCGACTGCGCGACGCTCGAGCCGGGCCGCGACCCGCTCACCGACCTCGACGTCATCGAGGCCGAGCTCGCCGCGTACGCGGGGGACATCGGCATCGAGGGCGGCCGGGTGCCGCTGACCGAGCGCCCGCGCATGGTCGTGCTGAACAAGATCGACGTCCCCGAGGCCCGCGAGCTCGCCGACCTGGTGCGCCCGGACCTGGAGGCGCGCGGGCTGCGCGTGTTCGAGATCTCGACCGCGAGCCACGAGGGCCTGCGCCCGCTGACGTTCGCGCTCGCCGAGGTCGTCGAGCAGGCCCGCCGCGACGCGCCCGCCCCCGAGGCCACCCGCGTCGTGCTGCGGCCCAAGGCCGTCGACGAGGCCGGGTTCACGGTCGCGCGCCGGCAGGACGGCGACCACGAGTACTTCCAGGTCCGCGGCAGCAAGCCCGAGCGCTGGGTCCGGCAGACCGACTTCGCCAACGACGAGGCCGTGGGCTACCTGGCCGACCGGCTGGCGCGGCTCGGCGTCGAGGAGAAGCTCCTCAAGGCCGGCGCCGTCGCGGGCGCCGAGGTGGTCATCGGCGACGGTCCGAGCGCGGTCGTCTTCGACTGGGAGCCGACGCTGATGACCGGGTCCGAGCTGCTCGGCGGCCCCCGCGGCTCCGACCAGCGCCTCGAGGACCACAGCCGGCCGACCCGCGGGCAGAAGCGCCAGGAGTACAAGGAGCGCATGGACGCCAAGGCGGAGGCGCGCGCGGAGCTGTGGACCGAGCGCGAGGCCGGCCTCTGGCGCGAGGACTGACCCCGGGGTCTCCCAAAACCCACCCCTTGAGTGGAGCGTTCTGCCCGACACGCACCGGCGTGTCGGGCAGGACGCTCCACTCATCTCCACGTGGGGGTCTACCCGAGCGGGGACTCGGCCTGGATGATGGGCGACGCAGCCGCACTCGCCCGATCTCCGACGAAGGAGTGCGCGCATGCGCTCATCACCCGGCCGAACCCTCACCGCGTTGCTGGCGAGCGCCGCTCTGGCGGTCCTCGCTCTCCCCGCTGCTCATGCCTCACCGGAGGCTCCGCCGAGGTCGATCACGATGGAGGACAGCACAGGCGCGACCTGGACGATCTCACCGTCGCTCTCGACGGCCCGTGGTGGCACAGGCGCGGCGCTGACGGTGCCCGCGTCGACAGGCACGGGCAACCTCACCGACCTCGTGGGTGGGCAGATCTTTCCGGATGTTCCTGACGATGTCGCGGCTGCGCTCGCGCCGCTCTCGGGGTCGAGACCGGGGGCGAGGGCAGTCATCGGCACGGACGACCGGACCAGGATCACGAACGTGACCGCCTCCCCCTACGTGCAGATGCCGCTCTTCATCTTCGACCGTCCCGGGAACGGGACGAGCGCGTGCACCGGCTGGCTCTACGGCAACCGCACGTTGGCCACTGCGGCCCACTGCCTCACCGATGGACAGGGCACCTGGTACACGAACTTCCGGGTCTACTTCGGACTCGATGGAAACACCGCGTACGCGCAGTGCGGGTACAACGTGCTGGCCGCTCCGACGGGATGGGACGGCACGACCGGCAGTGCATACGACTGGGGCGTCGTCGTCCTGAACTGCAACGCCGGGAACGTCCTCGGCAGCATGGGATACCAGGCGCTCGACAGCGCCCCGTCCGGCAGCTGGTCCGTCACCGGGTATCCCGCCGACAAGTCGCCGGCCAACACGATGTGGACGCACGCGGCCCCTGTCGCCGTCCAGAACAGCGACAAGTGGAAGTACGAGATCGACACCTACCACGGGCAGAGCGGCGCGCCGATCTGGCGACTGGAAGCGGGGACGGCGTGCGGCAACTGCGCGATCGGCATCCACACGACCGGCGGAACGACCAGCAACTCGGGCGTTCGCATCACGAACGCCGTCGGCAGCACTCTCCACGCGTACTCAGCTCGGTACCCGTGATCGTCGCCGCCGTTGGTGCGCTGGCTCTCGCGGGATGCTCCGCCCCCGAGGCCGGGGTGCTGGCCGGGAGCGTGATGGAGTCGTCGGGCGCGCCGTGCGCGGACTGCGCGATCGGCCTGACCCCCCTCACCCCCGGCGTCTCCGTGATCGAGCTCGCGCAGTACACCGACTCGGAGGGGACGTTCCGGGTCGAGCGCCTGCAACCCGGCGAGTACCGCGTCACCGTCTTCCGTGACGGATCGTCCGCGGAGCAGCGCGCCGTCGTCGAGCCCGGGCGGACGACCGTCGTCGACCTCGATATGCCCTGACGGCGTCCCGGCCAGCGGATGGCGCTGCGGCGCGGCGGCACTCGCGGGGGATGATGCTCCCCGTGAGTGCCGCCGCCCTGTCCGACCGCCGCCTGCTGCCCGAGGTCCGCCGCGTGGTGGTCAAGGTCGGCTCCTCCTCGCTGACGGACGGCACCGGCAAGCTCGACCCGGCCCGGCTGCGGGCGCTCGTCGACGTGCTGGCTGCCCGGGTCAACGGCGGGCACCAGGTCGTCCTGGTGTCGTCCGGCGCGATCGCGACCGGAATGGACCCGCTCGGCCTCGCGAAGCGACCCCGCGACCTCGCGACCCAGCAGGCCGCGGCGTCCGTGGGCCAGGGGCTGCTCGTCGCGCACTACACCCGCGCGTTCCACGAGCACGGGCTGCGGGTGGGCCAGGTGCTGCTCACCGCCGACGACACGATGCGGCGGACCCAGTACCGGAACGCGCAGCGGGCGCTGGAGCGGCTGCTCGACCTCGGCATCGTGCCGATCGTCAACGAGAACGACACCGTCGCCACGGACGAGATCCGGTTCGGCGACAACGACCGGCTGGCCGCGCTGGTCTCGCACCTCGTGCACGCCGACGCGATGGCACTGCTGACGGACGTCGACGGGCTGTACACCGGGCCGCCGGACCGCGAGGGCTCGCGGCGGATCGCCGAGGTGCGCGGGCCGAAGGACCTGGACGGGATCGACGTGTCCGCGCGCGGGTCCCGGGTCGGCACCGGCGGCATGGTGACCAAGCTGGAGTCGGTGGCGATCGCGACGGCGTCCGGCGTGCCGGTCGTGCTGACGTCGGCGGCCCAGGTCGCCCCGGCGCTGGCCGGCGAGGACGTCGGCACCTGGTTCGCGGCCACCGGCAAGCGCGCCTCGACCCGGCTGATGTGGCTGGCGTACGCGGCCCGCACGCACGGGCGGCTCGTGCTGGACGACGGCGCGGTGCGGGCCGTCGTCGAGCGGGGCACGTCGCTGCTCCCGGCCGGGGTGACGGCCGTCCACGGCGAGTTCGAGGCCGGAGACCCCGTGGAGATCGTCGCCGCCGACGGCACGGTGGTGGCGCGCGGGCTGGTGGCGTACTCGTCGCAGGAGGCGCCCGACCTGCTGGGCCGGAGCACGTCCGAGCTCCGCGCCGAGCTGGGGGAGGGGTACGACCGCGAGCTCGTGCACCGGGACGACCTGGTGCTGGTGCGGCGCCGGCGCTGAGCCGGGTCGCGCCGGGCGCTGAGACGCCCGCGGGACGTCGCCGCGTCCGGGACTAGGCTGGTGCGATGACCACCTCGCTCGACGCCCCGGCCACGGACGGGGCCCAGCCCTCCGCCGTGCCCGCCGCGCCGTCGGCCGACGACGTCACCACCGAGGTGCTCGCCGTGGCCCGGCGCGCCAAGGAGGCGTCCCGCGCCCTGGCCGTCGCGACCCGCGGCGCCAAGGACGCGGCGCTGCACGCGCTCGCTGACGCCCTGGTCGCGCACGCCGACGCGATCGTCGCCGCCAACGCCGAGGACCTGGACCGCGGCCGCGCCGACGGCATCTCGGACGGCCTGCTCGACCGGCTCGCCCTGACGCCCGCGCGGATCGAGGCGATCGCCGGCGCGCTGCGCGAGGTCGCGGCGCTGCCCGACCCGGTCGGCGAGGTCGTGCGCGGCTCGACGCTGCCGAACGGCCTGCGGATGCGCCAGGTGCGCGTGCCGATGGGCGTCGTCGGGATGATCTACGAGGCGCGGCCCAACGTCACGGTCGACGCCGTGGGCCTGACGCTCAAGAGCGGCAACGCGGTCGTGCTCCGCGGCGGCTCCGCGGCGGCCCGCAGCAACGCGGTGATCGTCGACGTGCTGCGCGCCGCGCTCGAGGCCCAGGGCCTGCCCGCGGACCTCGTGCAGTCGGTCGACGCCTGGGGCCGTGCGGGCGGGGTCGCGCTCATGCACGCGCGCGGGCTGGTCGACGTCCTGGTGCCGCGCGGCGGCGCCGGCCTCATCCAGACCGTCGTCCGCGAGGCCACCGTGCCCGTCATCGAGACCGGTGTGGGCAACGTGCACGTCTACGTCGACGCCACCGCCGACCCGGCCGTCGCGCTGCCGATCCTGCTCAACGCCAAGACCCAGCGCGTCGGGGTGTGCAACGCCGCCGAGACGCTGCTGGTGCACCGCGACGCCGCCGACGCGTTCCTGCCGTCCGCGCTGACCGCGCTGGCCGAGGCCGGCGTGACGGTGCACGGCGACGCCGCCACCGCTGCGGCCGCCCCCGCCGGCGTCGAGGTCGTGCCCGCCACGGACGAGGACTGGGCGACCGAGTACCTGTCGCTCGACCTCGCGGTGCGCGTCGTCGACGACCTGGACGCGGCGCTCGAGCACATCCGCACCTGGAGCTCCGGCCACACCGAGGCGATCGTCACCCGTGACCTCGCCGCCTCGGAGCGGTTCGTGGCCGAGGTCGACTCCGCGGCCGTCATGGTCAACGCCTCGACGCGGTTCACCGACGGCGGCCAGCTGGGCCTCGGCGCCGAGATCGGCATCTCCACCCAGAAGCTGCACGCCCGCGGGCCGATGGGGCTCGGCGAGCTGACCACCACCAAGTGGGTGGTCCACGGCGACGGGCACGTGCGGCCCTGACCCGGCGTCCGGCGGGCGACCCGCCGGACGTGCGACACTTGACCCTCACTTCGACCCGTCCGGGAGGACCACGTGAACGCTGCGCTGCGCGTCGCCGAGACCGCCGCCGAGCACACGACCGAGCTGCCGTTCTCGCCCGTGGTGTTCGGCATCACCGCCTTCGGCGTCCTCATCGCCCTGCTGCTCGTGACCTTCGCCTTCCGGAGCGTCGGCACGCGCCACGACTGAGCCTGCCGGTAGGGACCCGCATCCGATGACGCAGCGACGAGCCCGGCTGGGCGTGATGGGTGGCACCTTCGACCCCATCCACCACGGCCACCTCGTCGCCGCCAGCGAGGTCGCCGCGCGGTTCGACCTCGACGAGGTCGTGTTCGTGCCGACCGGCGCCCCGTCGTTCAAGCAGGACGTCGACGTCACGCCGGCCGAGCACCGCTACCTCATGACCGTCATCGCGACGGCGTCGAACCCGCGGTTCACCGTCAGCCGGGTCGACATCGACCGGCCCGGCCTGACGTACACGGTCGACACCCTGCGGGATCTCGCGCACGAGCGGCCCGACGCCGACCTGTACTTCATCACCGGCGCGGACGCCATCGAGCAGATCCTCACCTGGAAGGACTCGCCGGAGCTCTTCGAGCGCGCGCAGTTCGTGGCCGTGACCCGGCCCGGCCACACGCTCACCACCGACGGCCTCCCCGCCGACCGGGTGAGCCAGTGGGAGATCCCGGCGCTCGCCATCTCGTCCACCGACGTGCGCGCCCGCGCGCGCGGCGGCAAGCCCGTCTGGTACCTGGTGCCGGACGGCGTCGTCCAGTACATCGCGAAGCACGGTCTGTACCGGGGGAGCGAGTCGTGATCCACGAGATCGCCCGCTGCGTCCCCGGTCCCGAGGAGGCCCCGAGATGAGCTCGTCCGGCAGCCCGCTGACCCGACGGGAGCTGCGGGAGCGCGAGGCCGCGCGGCTCGCGGAGCAGGAGCGCGCCGCCTCGGCGGCCGCCGCGCCCGAGGCCGGTCAGGCGACCCCGCCGCGGGGCGTCGGCCGGGCGGCCGGCGGATCCCAGGCGCCGGCCCGCCCCGCGACGTCGACCG
>NZ_JAHVCI010000090.1:0-10798 GCF_019265565.1 Cellulomonas sp. PS-H5 | reverse complement strand
GCGGCCGCGCGCCGGACGGGCCGCGCGCCGGGTGGGGACGGCGTCAGGGCGCACCGTGCGGCACCCCCTCCGGGGCCTCCGCGGCGGCGACCGCGTCGCGCGCCCGCCGCCGCGCGCGCGACCACGCGACCGCCGACCAGCCCGTGAGCAGGGCGAAGGCGGCCCACAGGGCCGGGCGGAGGTCGGCGCCGGTCACCCCGAGCACGTCGCTCGTGGCGCCGGCACCGGCCGCGGACTCGTCGTCGGCCGCGGCGAGCACGTCGCTGAGGAAGAACTCCTCCCCGAACGCGTCGAACCGCAGGCCGAGCGTCATGTCGAGCCCTTGGTAGTCGTCGCCGAGCCCGGCCGGCACGCGCACGCGCACGACGACCCCCTGCCCGCGGCCCGTCTCCACGGCGCCGACCTCCGCGCGGTCCACGCGGGCTGTGCCGCCCGCGACGGTCGCGGGCACCTCGCGCGCACCGCCCGGGCAGGTGAGGCCGTCGGCGGCCCACCCGCCGTCGCAGAGCTGCAGGACGAGCGCCACGCCGCCGCGCTCGACGAGCGGGCCGGTCGCGAGCAGGCTCACCCAGAGCGTGCCGCGGGCGCCGGCGGCATCGGCCGGCTCGCGGACCGCGGAGTCGACGCGCCACGCCAGGTCGGTGCCGGGGGACAGCTCCCACCGGTCGCCCGCGGGCAACGACGAGGAGAGCGCCAGCAGGCCGTCGCCCGCGCCCGGCTGCTCGAAGCCCCCGGGAGGCGGGGTCGCCTCGGCCGCCGCGGGCGCCGGGTGGGCGACCTGCAGGGCGGCGGCGGCGAGGGCCGCCACGGCGAGCGCGCCGACCGGGGTGCGGCGCCTGCGGCGGGAGGGGCGCTCCCGCCGCTCGCGCGGCCACAGCGCCCAGCCGACCAGCAGCGCGACGCCCACCGTCACGGCCGCGAGGGCCTTCGGCTCGCCCATCCGCACGAGGGCGTACCCGACGCCGGGCGCGGAGGCGACCACCCGGCGCACCTCCGTGACGTCGTACGGGAACGGGTCCTCGCTGTCGTTGGCGTCGCCGCGCAGCCGGAGCCGCGTCGTGCCGTCGTCGAGGGTCTCGGTGTGGACGACGCGGTGGGTCACCGGGAGGTCGCCGACGGGCGCCGGAACCGTGACCACGTCGCCGACCTCGACCTCGTCCGCGGGCGTCGTCCGCACGAGGGCGGCCGCGCCGGTGGGGATCGTCGGGCTCATCGAGCCCGTGCGGAACACGATCACCCCGAGGTCGAGGGTGGCGACGAGCACCACGAGCACCAGGCAGACCGCGCCGAACAGCGCGGCGACGGTGAGCAGCACCTCGCGGCCGAGGTCGGCGGCCCGCTGCCGGGACCGGGCCGCCGTCGGCCGCGCCGCGTGCGAGCCGGTCACGGGGCGCCCCGGGTCAGGACTGCGAGGTCGCCGTGAAACTCCACACCGGGACGACGGCCTTGCCCTGCAGCGCGTCGCCCGTGGCCGTGGCCGGCATCGTGATCTGGAAGCAGACGTCGACCGGGGTCCCGGCCGTGGTCGCGTCCGGCGCGCCCGCGACGGTGAACGACGCGGAGCCGCCGGTGCCGAGCGGGGTGCTCGCGGGCGCGAGCGCGGTGCCCCCGGAGATCCCGGCGGCGTTGCAGTTCGCCTGCGTGACGCCGGTGCGGGCCTGGTAGACCAGCGCGCCGAACAGGCCCGGGTCGGTGCCCGTCCCCTGCTGCGCCGCGTTCAGCACCACGGTGCCGCCGACGGAGCCGGGCGCCGCGCGGAGCTGCATCGGTGCGTACACGACGGCACCCGGCGACAGCGAGGCCGCCGCGACGGTGAAGTTCAGCCGGCCCGCGGTGGCGTCGGTCGGCCAGTTCTCGCGGTTCTGGAAGCTCTGACCGTCGTAGACGTTCTGCTGGATCTCGAACACCGTGGTCCCGATCGGCGTGCCGTCGCTGTCGGTCCCGCCGAAGATCCACTCGGTGTCGGTCCACGCGGCGAGCGTCACCGCGGCGCCGATGCCGAGCACGCCGGCACCGGCCAGGACGGCGCGGAGCCTGCCGCGGGAGCGGCGGTCGCGCGTCCGGCGGACCTCGGTCGTCTCGTCGTGGGCGCGCGTCGTCTGGTCTGCGGACATGGTCCAGTACCCCCTGAGTGGCGGCTGTGCCCCCTGCACGCCGCGGGTCCCGGGCCCGATGGGCCACGCGGGACGTCGACGCGCCAGCCCCCTGCCGCGCGTCGTGGCACCAGGATGAGCACGGACGGACTTGCGCGCAACTGGTCCGCGCGATCTATCCCCTTTGTCGGGAATGTCGCTGAGAATGCCCGGAATGTCCTGCCCCGAACGGGTGAGCGTGGGCCTCGTCGCAGATCGACGGCCCGCGCGCGTCCTGGTCCGTCCGGGTGACGCGCGACCGCGCCGAGGGGGTGAGATCTCGGGGCGCCGTGAAGGCGCAGGTCACCGCGCCGTGCGACCGAGGGGGTCGGGCGGCGCGGTGACCGACGTCACGCGGCCGGGGGAACAGCCTCCACCGCCGCGCGGGCCGCCGCGGGCAGCGCCTCGACGACCCGGGCGAGCGCCGCGTCGTCGTGCGCGGCGGACACGAACCACGCCTCGAAGGCGGACGGCGGCGCGTACACCCCGTCGCGCAGCAGGCTGTGGAAGAACGCCGGGTACCGCCAGGACTCCGTCGCGAGCATCTGGGCGTAGTCCCGCGCCCCCGCGTCGGTGCCCAGCACCGTGCTGAACAGGTTGCTGGCGTTCTGCACCGCGTGCGGCAGGCCGACGGCGGTCAGCGCCTCGTCCACGGCCGCGCGCAGCACCGCGGACGCCCGGTCGACGGCCGCGTACACCGCGTCGTCGGCGAGCCGCAGCGTCGCCAGGCCGGCCGCGACGGCGACCGGGTTCCCGGACAGCGTGCCCGCCTGGTAGACCGGCCCGACCGGCGCGAGCGCGTCCATCACCTCGGCGCGGCCGCCGAGCGCGGCGACCGGCATGCCGCCGCCGACGACCTTGCCGAAGGTCAGCAGGTCGGGCGACCAGCCCTCGCGCGCCGCCTCGAGCCCCCACCATCCGGCGGGGCCGACCCGGAACCCGGTCAGCACCTCGTCCTGGATCAGCAGGGCGCCGTGCTCGCGCGTGATCCGGGACAGCGCGGCGTTGAAGCCGGGCTCCGGCGGGACGACGCCCATGTTCGCGGGGGCGGCCTCGGTGATCACCGCGGCGATCCGGGTGCCGTGCTCGGCGAACGCGGCCTCGACGGCGGCGACGTCGTTGTACGGCAGCACGATCGTCTCGGCCGCGATCGCCGCCGGGACACCGGCCGAGCCGGGCAGCGCGAACGTCGCGAGGCCGGAGCCCGCGGCGGCCAGCAGGCCGTCCGAGTGCCCGTGGTACAGCCCGGCGAACTTCACGACCGTGTCCCGGCCGGTGACGCCGCGCGCCAGCCGGATCGCGGTCATCGTCGCCTCGGTGCCGGTGGACACCAGGCGCAGCCGCTCGACGGCGGGCACCCGCGCGCGGACCGCCTCGGCGAGCTCCACCTCGGCGAGCGTGGGCGCGCCGAAGCTCAGACCGCGGCCGGCGGCCTCGCGGACGGCCTCCACGACCTCCGGGTGCGCGTGCCCGAGGAGCGCCGGGCCCCAGGAGCCCACCAGGTCCACGTACTCGCGGCCCTCGACGTCGGTGACGTACGCGCCGCGGGCGGACGCCAGGAACCGCGGCGCCCCGCCGACGGAGCCGAACGCGCGCACCGGCGAGTTCACACCGCCGGGCACGACGCCCCGCGCCCGGTCGAACAGCCCCTCGTTCGTGCTCGACGTCCCCGTGCTCGTCACCCCGGTCACCGCCACTCCTCCCGCAGCCAGTGGGCCAGCTCGACGGCCCAGTACGTCAGCACCTGGTCGGCACCCGCGCGGCGGATGCCGAGCACGGACTCCGTGATCGCGCGGCGGCGGTCCAGCCAGCCCTGCGCGGCGGCGGCCTCGACCATCGCGTACTCGCCGGACACCTGGTACGCCGCGACCGGCACCGTGCTCACGGCGGCGACGTCGGCCAGCACGTCCAGGAACGCGCCCGCCGGCTTCACCATGACGAGGTCGGCGCCCTCCTCGATGTCGAGGGCGACCTCGCGCAGCGCCTCCCGGCGGTTCGCCGGGTCCATCTGGTAGGTCCGGCGGTCGCCCTCGAGCGTCGACTCCACCGCGTCGCGGAACGGACCGTAGAGCACGCTCGCGAACTTGGCGGCGTACGCGAGCACCGCCACGTCGTCCCGGCCGGCGGCGTCGAGCACGTCCCGGATCACGCCGACCTGGCCGTCCATCATGCCGCTCGGTGCGACCACGTGGGCGCCCGCCTCGGCCTGGACCAGCGCCATCTCGGCGTACCGCTCGAGCGTCGCGTCGTTGTCCACCCGGCCGTCCGCCGTGAGCACGCCGCAGTGGCCGTGGTCGGTGAACTCGTCGAGGCAGAGGTCGGCCTGGATCACCAGCGCGTCGCCGACCTCGGCCCGGACGTCGGCGATCGCGCGGTTGAGCACGCCGTCGGGGTCGGTCGCCCCGGAGCCGACCGCGTCCCGGGTCAGCGGGACGCCGAACAGGTTCACGGCGGCGACCCCGGCCGCGGCGGCCTCGGCGGCGGCCCGGCGCAGGGAGTCGCGGGTGTGCTGGACGACGCCGGGCATCGACGCGATCGGCGCCGGCTCGTCCAGGCCCTCCTTGACGAACATCGGCAGCACGAGGTCGGCCGGGTGCAGCCGCACCTCGCTGACGGAGCGGCGGAGGGCGGCGGTGCCGCGCATCCGGCGCGGGCGGACCCGGCCCGGTCGCGCGGCGGCGACGGCCGCGGCCGGGGACAGCGGGAGGGTCGGGGTGTCGGGTGCGGGTGCGGTCATGCGTGCTCTCCGTCCGGGTGGGCCGCCCGGGGTGCGGCGGCGGGGGTGTCGTCCGGCGCGGCGGGGTGGGCCGCGGCCGGGCTCTCGTCGGTGGGGGCGCCCGCGTCCTGGGCGTCGTCCCGCGCCGCGGCGGCGCGCGCGAGGGCGGCGACGAGGCCGCCCGGGGTCTGGTCGTCGGCGACCGCGTGCACCGGCAGCCCGGCGCGCCGGGCCTCGGCCGCGGTCGAGTCGCCGATGCAGCACACCAGCGTGCCCGCGGGCGGGGCGCCGAGCATGGCGAGCAGGTTGCGGGCGGTGCTGCCCGAGGTGAGCAGGACCGCGTCCACCCGCCCGGCCGCGTACGCGTCGCGCACCTCCGGCTCGGGCGCCGGGCCGGGGACGGTGCGGTAGGTGACGACGACGTCGACCGGCCAGCCGCGCGCGGTCAGTCCCTCGGCCATCGTCGGCGCGGCGAGGTCGCCGAGCGGCAGCAGCACCCGGGCCGGGTTCTCGCCGGCGGCCGGCCAGGCCGCCAGCAGCGCGACGGCCGACGACCGCCCGGTCGGCACCAGGTCGACCCGGACGCCCGCCTCGCGCAGCGCCCGGGCGGTGCTGCCGCCGACGGCGGCCACCCGGACCCCGTCGAGCAGCGCGGCGAGCGTGTGCCCGGTCTCCTCCGCGCGGTCCTCGAGCACCGGCACCGCCGCGGCGCTCGTGACCGCGACCCAGCCGTAGTAGCCGACCTCGAGCGCGAGCAGCGCGTCGTCGAGCTCGGTGGGGTCGAACGGCGGGACGGTCTGGATCAGCGGGACGACCAGCGGCTCGGCGCCGGCCGCGTGCAGGGCGATGACCAGCGGGTCCGGCCCCTCGGTGGCCCGCGGGACGAGGACGGTGCGGCCGGCCAGCGGTCCGGCGGCCAGGGCGTGCGCGGTCGCGGGGGCGCCGTCGGCGCCCGTCACGCGCCCAGCTCCGCCAGCTCGGCGGCGCCCGCGTCCAGCAGGTCCTCGGCGAGCCGGGTGCCGAGGGCGGCCGCGGCGAGCGCGACCCGGCCGGCGGCCGCACCGGGGTCCGCGTCGGCCGGTCCCGTCGCGCCGCCCGCCAGCGTCGTCGACGCGGTGCGGCGCAGCGCCTCGGTGCCGTCGGTGCGGAGCACGACCGCCTCCAGCGCCAGCACGTCGTCCGCGCCCAATCGCGCGTGCGCGCCCACCGGCGCGGCGCAGCCCGCCTCGAGCCGGCTGAGCAGCGCGCGCTCGGCGAGCACGGCCAGGTGCGTGGGCCGGTGGTCCAGGGCGGCCAGCGCCCGGGCGAGGGGCGTGCCGGTGGCGGCGTCCTCGGCGCGGACCTCGACGGCCAGCGCTCCCTGGGCGGGCGCCGGGGTCATCACGTCGAACGGCAGCGCCTCGGTGACGGCGTCCAGCCGGCCCAGCCGCGCCAGGCCCGCGCGGGCGAGCACGACCGCGTCGAGGTCGTCCTCGATCCGGCGCAGCCGGGTGTCCACGTTGCCGCGGATGTCGACCACCCGCAGGTCGGGGCGCGCGGCCCGCAGCTGCGCGGCGCGCCGCGGGGAGCCGGTGCCGACCGCGGCGCCCTCGGGCAGCGTCGCCAGCGTGCGTCCGTCGCGGGCGCACAGCGCGTCCCGCGGGTCCTCGCGCACCGGCACCGCCGCGACGACGAGTCCAGGGGCCACGGCGGTCGGCAGGTCCTTGAACGAGTGCACCGCGACGTCGCAGCGCCCGTCGAGGAGGGCGTCCCGCAGCGCGGTCACGAACACGCCCGTGCCGCCCAGCGTGGCCAGGGAGCCGGTGAGCCGGTCGCCGTCCGTGCGGACGCGCACCAGCTCGTGCGCGCCGGCGCCGAGCGCGGTCAGCGCGTCGGCCACGTGCCCCGTCTGGGTGAGGGCGAGCGCGCTCGCACGGGTGCCGACCCGGACCGTCTGGGGCATGTCCCCAGTCTCGGCCACCCCGCGCGGATCTGTCGAAACCGCGGGTCGTGGGCTGCGGTGCACGGGTCAGGCCTCCGGGGGTGCGGTGCGGACGGGGTCGGCGGGTGGTGCGGACGAGGCGAGCGCGGTCGCGGTCGCGCGGGCGTCGGGGACGACCGACGCGAGGCCGTTGCCGGACACCCACGCGCCCACCACGGCGAGGCCGGGCACGCCGGCGACGGCCTCCCGGACCCGCCGCACGGTCGCGCGGTGCGCGGCGCTGGGGACGGGGAGCCCCTGGCGCCAGCGCACCCGGGCGGCGGCGCGGACCTGCTCGGGGCGCAGCGGGACGCCGAGCACGGCCGCGGCGTCCCGCACCGCGAGGTCGGTGAGCGCGCCGAGGTCGCGCGGCAGCGCCTCCGCCCCGTCCGCGCCGGCCCGGCCGTAGGACAGGCGCACGACGTGCCGGCCGGGGCCTGCCGCCTCGGCGAGCCACGCCCACTTCGCCGTCGCGTGCGTCAGCGCCTTGGCCCGCACGCCGGCGACGCCCCGGGCGACCAGGACGCCCGTGCCGCGCGGGGCGGCGTCGAGCTCCGGGGCGTCCAGCACCAGGGTCACGAGCACGATGTCCGCGCCCGGGTCCGTCGTCAGGCCCGACACGCCCGGGGCGACGCCGGCCAGCAGGTCGACGGCGCGCGGGGTCGCGACGACCAGGCGCGGGGCGGTGAGCGTCGCGGACCCGTCCGGCCCGTCGACGGTGACGACGAACCCGTCGCCGTCGCGGGTCACCGACCGGACGGACGCCCCGGTGCGCACCGCGCCGCCGCGCGCCCGGACCTCTGCCACCAGGGCGTCGACCAGCACGTGCAGCCCGCCCCGGAACCCCGCGACCGCGGACCCCGCGGGGGCGAGCGCGCGCTGCGCCGTCACCCCGCGGGCGAGGGACCCCTCGCGGCGCACCGCGGCGACCAGCCCGGGGGCGACGGCGTCCGCGGCGACGGCGTCCGGCTCGGCCGCGTGCACGCCGGCGACGACCGGCCGGACCAGCCGGTCCAGCACCCGCCGACCCGCCCGGGCGCGCACGAGGGCGCCGAGCGTCGTGCCGTCCGCGGTCCCGACGCGCGCGGGCAGGACGCGGTCGAGCGAGGCCCGCAGCGCGCCCGCGAGCCCGATCGTGCGGCGGACGTCCGGCGCCCACGGGTCCGCCGGGATGCCCAGCAGCCCGGTGCGGGGGAGCGGGCCGGCGCCGCCGGGCAGCCGCACCCAGGCGCCGTGCCTCTCGGGCGTGACCACCCGGTCGGCGAGCCCCAGCTCGTCGGCCAGCGCCGCGACCACGCCGCCGCGGGTGGCGAACGACTCCGCGCCGGCGTCGAGGGACAGGCCGTCGACCTCGTGCCGGCCGACGACGCCGCCGGGCGCCTCCCACGCCTCGAGCACCAGCGGGCGCAGGCCGGCGAGGGCCAGCTCGCGCGCCGCGACCAGGCCCGCGACGCCGCCACCGACGACGAGCGCGTCCCAGGCCGTCCCCGGGGGTGCCCCCGGGTCGGTGGGTCGTGCGGTGCCGGGTGCCCGGTCGTCGTCGTTCGTGTCCGCGTCCTTCCTCACCGGTCCAGCCTGCCGCCTCCCGGAGACCGGGGGGTGGGACCTGACCCCTACCTCAGAGCCCGTGCACCAGCGCCACGACGCGGGTCAGCACGTCGGGGTCGGTCTCCGGCGGCACGCCGTGGCCCAGGTTCACCACGTGGCCCGGGGCCGAGGTGCCGCGCGCCACGACGTCCCGCACGTGCGCCTCCAGCACCGGCCACGGCGCCGCGAGCAGCGCCGGGTCGACGTTGCCCTGGACCGGCACGCGGCCGTCGAGCCGGCGGACCGCCTCGTCGAGGCCGATCCGGTGGTCCACGCCGACGACGTCGGCGCCCACGTCCCGCATCGCGGCCAGCAGCTCGCCGGTGCCCGTGCCGAAGTGCACCCGCGGCACGCCGAGGTCGGCGACGTGCGCCAGCGCCCGCGTCGAGGCGGGCGCCACGCGGGCGGTGTAGTCCGCGAGCGAGAGCGAGCCCGCCCAGGAGTCGAACAGCTGTGCCGCGCTGGTGCCGGCGAGCACCTGCGCCCGCAGGAACGCGCCCGTGACGTCGGCGGCCCACTCCGTCAGCGCGGCCCAGGTCGCCGGGTCCGCGTGCATGAGGGTGCGCGCAGCCAGGTGGTCGCGGGACGGCCGGCCCTCGACCAGGTAGGCCGCGAGCGTGAACGGCGCGCCCGCGAACCCGATCAGCGGGGTCGACCCGAGCGCGGCCGTCGTGAGCCGGACGGCCTCGACGACCGGCGCCAGCACCTCCGCGGTCAGCGACTCGGCCGGGTGCTCGGCGCGCAGCCGCGCGACGTCGTCCGCGGTCCGCACCGCGGAGCCCATCACCGGGCCGACGCCGGGCTGGATGTCGACATCCACGCCCGCGAGGCGCAGCGGGATGACGATGTCGGAGAAGAAGATCGCCGCGTCCACGCCGTGCCGGCGCACCGGCTGCAGGGTGATCTCCGACGCCAGGTCCGGGGTCAGGCAGGCGTCGAGCATCGCGGTGCCCTTCCGGGCCTCCCGGTACTCCGGCAGCGACCGGCCGGCCTGGCGCATGAACCACACCGGGCGGCGGTCGGGCGTGCGGCCGCGGTACGCGTCCACCAGCGGCGCGTGCGCCGTGCGGCCGTCCACCAGCGGGTGGTCGGCGGGCAGGCCGGTGCCGTCGGGGAGCGACGGGAGGGCGGGGGCGGGGGTCGCCGGGGCGCTCGCGGGCGCGTCGGGGCGTGACGGAGTCGACATCGGGACGATTGTGCCCCGTCTTCCCTGGAGTGATTAAATTCTTGGCGTGGTGATGCTGTCGTTGGTGGCCAGCCATCACGACCTCGACCTGTCCGTGCTGGAGCGGTTGTCCGCCGACACCCACGCCGTCGGGCGGGAGATCGTGACGGCCTCGGAGTCGATCGCGGGGGCGGTCGTCCTGGCGACCTGCAACCGCTTCGAGCTGTACCTGGACGTCGCCGACGCGGCCGACGCCGACGCCGCCCGCACCGCCGTGGCCGGCACGGTCGCCGCCCGCTCCGGGTACACCGCGGAGCGCGTCGCGGACGCGCTCGCCCCCGCCACCGGCCCCCGGGTCGTCGAGCACCTGTTCGCCGTCGCCTCCGGCCTGGAGTCGATGGTCGTCGGGGAGCGGGAGATCGCGGGCCAGGTCCGCCGGGCGCTCACCGCCGCCCGCCGCGACGGCACCACGACCTCCGACCTCGAGGGTCTGTTCCAGTCCGCCTCCCGCGCGTCCCGCGCCGTCGAGGGCCGCACGGGTCTGGGCGCCGCCGGCCGCTCGGTCGTGGGCGTCGCGCTCGACCTGGTCGAGGACGGCCTGCCCGACTGGTCGGACGTCCGCTGCCTGCTCATCGGCACCGGCTCCTACGCCGGCGCGAGCCTCGCCGCGCTCAAGGCCCGCGGCTGCCAGGACGTGCTCGTGTACTCGGCCAGCGGGCGCGCGGGCCAGTTCGCCGCGCAGCGCGGGGTCACCGCCGCCACCGACGACCTCGCGGCCAGCCTCGCCGGGGTCGACCTGGTCGTCGCGTGCAGCGGCGCCTCGGGCGCGGTCCTCGACGTCGACGCGCTGATCCGGGCCCGGTCCGCCGAGGCCGCCCTCGGCGCCCGCCCGCTGGCGGTCCTCGACCTCGCCCTGCAGCACGACGTCGACCCGGCCGTCGGCGAGCTGCCCGGCGTCCGGCTGGTCAGCCTCACCACCGTCGCCGAGCACGCCCCCGACGGGCACTCCGCGACCGTCGCCGAGGCGCGCGCGCTCGTCGAGGAGCAGGCCGCGACCTTCGAGCGCGACCTGCGCACCCGGCAGTGGAACCCGCCGGTCGTGGCCGAGCGGCGCCGGGTGCTGGAGGAGCTGGGGCTCGCCGTCGACGGCCTGCCCGAGCGCGAGGGCCGCGCGCTGCGCCGCCGGGTGCGGTCCGCGCTGCACGCCCCGACCGTCCGCGCCCGCGAGGCCGCCCGCG
>NZ_JAHVCI010000009.1:0-100056 GCF_019265565.1 Cellulomonas sp. PS-H5 | reverse complement strand
TCGCCGGCGGGCGCGCCCGGCGCGGGGCGGTCGGCCGCCTCGCGGGGCGTGGGCGCGTCCCCCGACGCGCTCGGGGCCGCGGGGGCAGCGGGTGCCGGGGTGCTCGCGGTGCCGGCGGGCGCGGCGTCGACCACGCCGTTCCCCCCGGTGCTCCCCGCGCCGCCCCCGTCCGCGACCGCCCCCGACGTCGTCGTGGCGGGCGCCGAGGGCTTGTAGCCCTCGAAGAAGTCCCACCACGCCGGGTCGACCGCCGTCTTGTCCTGGAGGTACTGCTCGTACAGCTCGTCCACCAGCCACGTGTTCGCGCCGAAGTCGGCACGGTTCACGTCTGGCTCCGCATGCTGGGACACGCGAGGATCGCCCACTTCCTCCGCGGTCACGGACCGCGTCATCGCCGGATCAGTTCGTGGCCCACCCTACGTCCTGACCGGGCGTCATCTCCCCTCGGGGAGCGCGGCGCGCGGACGGTTCACACGGTTGTCACACAGCGGGTCCGGCGGGGGTGTCAGGCTCCCCATCTGCGGGTCTGCGCCGGGTCGAGGACGTGTCAACTCGGTCATGCCCCGGCCGGGACGGCCTCGCCGGCGCGCACCGGGGCGGTGGCGGCGAACCGGGCTGCGGCGACCGCGCCGAGCGCGAGCACCAGCATCGTCACCGCCATCGGGACGGCGGTCCGCTCACCCGCCAGGCCGACGAGCGGCGACACAGCGGCGCCCACGCCGAACTGCAGCGCGCCCATCACCGCGGACCCGGTGCCGGCGGCGTGCGCGACCTCGTCGGTGGCCAGCGTCGTGGCATTGCCGAACACCAGCCCGAGCGCGCTGACGGTGAGGAACAGCAGGACCAGGGTCGGCCACCGGGGCAGGTCGAGCACGACGACGTCGACGAGCAGCAGCGCGCTCAGCACCGCGACCGCCGCGACGCCGACGGCCAGCAGCCGCTGCGGTGCGAACCGGTCCACGAGCCGGGTGCCCAGCCCCGCGACGACGCCGAGTCCGAGCGCGTTCGCGGCGAACGCCACCGAGTACGCGCCCACCGACAGCCCCAGGACGTTCTGCAGCACGAACGGCGACGCGGAGATGTACGCGAACATCGCCGCGAACCCGAGCACCAGCGCGCCGGTCCAGCCGAGGTAGCGGCGGTTGCCGAGCACGGAACGGGCGTCGCGGAGCGTGGCGGCGAGCCCCCCGTCGGTGCGGGCCTCGCGCGGCCGGGTCTCCGGCACCAGGGCCAGGACGCCGACCAGCATGAGCGCGCTGAGCCCGGCGAGGATGCCGAACACCCCGCGCCAGCCGACGGCAGTCACCAGCGTGCCGCCGAGCAGCGGGGCCGCGACGGGCGCGACGCCCTGGATGAGCATCATGATGCCGAACAGCTTCGCGGCGGCGGTGCCCCGGGCGCGGTCGGCGACCACGGCGCGGCTCAGCACGACCCCCGCCGCGCCGGCGAAGCCCTGGACGAACCGCGCCGCGACCAGGAACGCGATCGACGGCGCGAGGGCGCACGCCAGCCCGGCTGCGGCGCACAGCGCGCTGCCGGCGATGAGCAGCCCGCGTCGGCCGCGCTGGTCGGACAGCGGGCCGATCACCAGCTGCCCGAGCGCCAGCCCGACCATGAACGTGGTCAGGGACAGCTGCACGGCGGTCGCGGTGGTGCCGAGGTCGACGGCCAGCTGCGGGAAGGCGGGCAGGTACATGTCGGTCGCCAGCGGGGCGATCGCGGTGAGCAGCGCGAGCACGACGGTGGTGGCGAGCGGGAGCGCGTGGCGCGGCGGGGTCGCGTCGGCGGTGGGTGCGGGGTGGGCGGTCGGGGTGGCGGCAGGCACGGCGGTGCCCGGGGCAGCGGTCATGGGGTGTGCTCCAGCACGGGGGAGGGCGGCGTGGGGCCGCGGACCGGGGCATCATATCTATGAAGTCATATATGTCTGTCCACATGCGCGCTGCTAGCCTCCGGGCGTGACCCGACCCCGCCCCGCCGACGACGCCGGGACCGACACCGGGACCGACCCCGCGGCCGACGACCTCCGGGTCCTCGCCGTCGCGCTGCACGACCTGTCCCGCGCGGTGCGCCGGGCCGAGGGCGCGCACGAGGGTGGTCTGCCCGCGCTGCCGCCGACCGAGTTCGAGGTGATGCGGTACGTCGACGCGCGCCCCGGGACCAGCGTCGGCGGGGTGGCGGCGGGGCTGCGCCTGCGGCAGAGCAACGTCAGCGCGGCCGTCCGCGGGCTCGTGGCGCGGGGCCTGGTCGAGCGGTCGGCCGATGCCGACGACCGGCGGGTGACCCGGCTGCACCCGACGCCGCACGCCCGCGAGCGGCGGCAGCCGGTCGAGGCGGGCTGGGCGCGCACGCTCGGCGCGGCGCTCGCGGACCTGCCGGCTGCGGACGCGGAGGCGGTGCGCCGGGCCGCCGCCCCGCTCGCCCGCCTGGCCGCGCGCACGGCCGAGCGGCGCGCCTGACGCCCCGCGCTCGCCCGCTGCCCTGCTCCCCGCTCGCCCCGGACGCCGAGCATGCAGAAGGCGTGGGGTTCGACCGCGTCGAACCCCACGCCTGCTGCGATCTCGGCGAGCCGCGACCCCGCGAAGGGGCGTGACCCCCGGTCAGGTGATGTCGCGCTTCAGCGTCGTGAACCGGCCCAGGACCGCGAGCAGCACCGCGTACCCGACGAGCACCGCCGCCCCCGCGGCCGGCCCGAGCAGCGAGCCCGCGCCGGTGGCCGAGTAGAACGACCCGCCGCTGATCGCCTCGCCGGCCGCGCCGGGCAGGAACTTGCCGATCGGCGCGGTCGCGTCGTTCAGGCCGAGCACCAGCCGGGCGATCGGCTCGACGAACTGCGTGAACGCCAGCACGACGACGATCGCGACCACCTGGTTCGGCATCGCGAAGCCGAGGCCCACGCCCACGACGCACCACACGGTGAGGGCCAGCGCGGTCCGGGCGATGATGCCCCAGACGTCGCCCTCGCCGAGCAGGTTCGGCGCGTCGGTGAACGCGAACGCCAGCGCGCCCGCGCCGACGGTGGCGAGGGTGCCGAGCACGCCGTAGAGCACGCCCATCGGGATGCTCGCCGCGAGCTTCGCCACCACGAACCGGTTGCGGTCCGGCTGCGCGAGCAGCGTCGGGGTGAGCGTCCGGTGCCGGAACTCCGCGGTCACGGACAGCAGGCCGACCAGCAGCGGCAGCGCGTAGCCGAGCGAGGCGGGCAGCGTGTACACCGCGGTGACGATCGTCTGCGCGTCGGCGACCACCGGCGCGCCGTCGGCGCCGGAGACCTCGGCGCCGTCGAACGTGAACGCGAACGCCATCGCGGCGCCCAGGAACGCCATGTAGCCGATCATCACGATCAGCAGGACCCACCACGTGCGGGTGGTGACGATCTTCCGGTACTCGGAGACCAGGGAGTCCTTCATCGGGCACCTCCGGCGGGGGCGTCGGTCGGGGCGGAGGCGGGGGCGGGCCCGTCGGCGGGCGCCGCGTGCGCGCCGCCCGCGGGGGCGGGGGCGGGGGCGGTGAGCCGGAGGAAGACGTCCTCGAGCCCGACGCCGTGGGCGGCGAGCTCGTGCAGCTCCAGCCCGGCGGCGAACGCCGCGTGCCCCACGGTGGCGACGTCGGTGCCGACGAGCTCGGCGACGCCGGGCGCCCCGGCGACCCGCTGCCAGCCCGCCCGGGCGACCAGCGCGTCGAGCGCCGCACCGTCGGGGGAGGCGACCCGGACGCGCGGCTCGGCCAGCCCGCTCAGCTCCGCGAGCGTCGAGGCGTGCACGAGCCGGCCGCCCGCGATGATGACCACGTCGTCGACGGTCTGCTGGACCTCGGAGAGCACGTGCGAGGACACCAGCACCGTGCGCCCCTGGGCGGCCAGCGCCCGCAGCAGGTCGCGCAGCCAGCGGATGCCCTCGGGGTCTAGCCCGTTGGCCGGCTCGTCCAGCAGCAGCACCGGCGGGTCGCCGAGCAGCGTGGTCGCCAGCGCGAGCCGCTGCCGCATGCCGAGCGAGAACCCGCCGACCCGCCGCTTCGCGGCGCCGTGGAGACCGACCAGGTCGAGCACCTCGTGCGCCCGGCGGTCCGGCACGCCGGCCTGCGGCGCGTACACCCGCAGGTGGTCCAGCGCCGTGCGGCCGGGGTGGAAGTCCGCGGCCTCGAGGGCGGCGCCGACGGTGCGCATCGGGCGGTCCAGCGCGGTGTACCGGCGCCCGCCGATGGTGGCGGTGCCGGCGGTGGGCTGCACGAGCCCGAGCAGCATCCGGAGCGTGGTGGTCTTGCCGGCGCCGTTGGGCCCGAGGAACCCGGTGACCCGCCCGGGGCGGACCGTGAAGCTCAGGTCGTCCACGGCCCGGACCTGGCCGAACGTCTTCGTGAGGTGGGAGACCTCGATGGCGTGCGTCGCGTCGGGTGGCATGTCTCGACCCTAGGGACCCACCCGCACGCGGCGGATCAGCCGCGAGGCGGAACCCGGGGGCGGGTGCGCCTCCGCCGCCCGGGGGAGCCCGGGCGGCTCAGAACGCCGCGGTCGCCGGCCGGGAGGTCCGCCGCGACGGCAGCATGACCCGCATCGTGCAGCCCGTGTCGCTGTCCGCGACCTCGACCGTCCCGCCGTGCAGCGTCACCGCCCAGCGGACGATCGACAGGCCCAGGCCGGTCCCGCCGGTGGAGATCTGCCCCGTGATGGCGGGGGAGTTGCCGCGGGCGAACCGCTCGAACACCCGCTCGCGCTGGTCGGCCGCGATGCCGGGGCCCTGGTCGACCACGTCGAGCCGGACCCAGCCGCCGGCCCGGTGCGCCTCCAGCCGAACCGGTGCGCCGCGCGGGGAGTGCCGGACGGCGTTCTGGACGAGGTTGGCGACCACCTGGTGCAGCCGCTCGCGGTCCGCCGGGAGGGTGAGGTCGGGCGGGTCGACGACCACGGGGAACGTCAGGCCCTTCGACGCGCCGACCAGCCGGCCCTCCTGGGCGGCCTCCTCCAGGAACTGCTGCACCGGCACGTCGGTGACCTGGAGGTCGACGGCGCCGGCCTCCAGCCGGGACAGGTCGAGCAGGGTCGCGACCAGCCGGCTGAGGCGCTGGGTCTGCGCGAGCGCGGCCTTCATCGTCTCGGGGTCCGGGTCCTCGACGCCGTCGACGATGTTCTCCAGCTGCGCCTGCAGGGCGGTCACCGGCGTGCGGAGCTCGTGCGACACGTTGGCGACCATCTCCCGGCGCAGCAGGTCGGCCTGCTCGAGGTCGTCGGCCATCCGGTTGAACGCCGTCGCGAGCTCGCCGACCTCGTCCCGGCTGGTCGCCCGGACCCGCCGGCTGTAGTCGCCGGCGGCCATCGCCCGGGCCGCGGAGGTCATCTCGCGCAGCGGGGACGTCATGCCGCGTGCGAGCACCTGGGTCATCACCAGGGCCAGGACGATGACGATCGGGAACGTCCGCGTCGGGCCGAGCGCGTTGTTCAGCCCGATCCAGGTCAGGAGCGCCGCCACGAACACCGCGGCCGCGACCAGGACGCCGAGCTTGATCTTGATGGACCGCAGCCGGTCGAGCGGGCGCACGTCCGGCAGGCGCGGCCGCTGGTGCCGGGGAGGGGTCGGCACCGTCACGCCGGGCCGCCTCCCGGGGTGGCCGTGCCCGCCGCTCCGGCCGGCTCCAGGGCGTAGCCGACGCCGTGCACGGTGCGGATCAGGTCGGCGCCCAGCTTCCTGCGCAGGGCCTTCACATGCGAGTCGACCGTGCGGGTCCCGGAGGCGTCCACCCAGTCCCAGACCTCGGCCAGCAGGCGCTCGCGGGTGAGCACGGTCCGCGGGCTGGCGGCGAGGGCGAGCAGCAGGTCGAACTCCGTCGGCGTGAGGTGCACCTCCTCGCCCGCGCGGTGCACGCGGCGCTGCGCGCGGTCGATGACCACGTCGCCCACGGCGACCGGCGGCTCGGCGGACTCGGTGCCTGCCGCGGCGAGCTCGGCGGCGAGGGCGGCGCGCTGCTGGCGGCGCAGCAGGGCCTTGACCCGCGCGACGAGCTCGCGCATCGAGAACGGCTTCGTCATGTAGTCGTCGGCCCCGACGCCGAGGCCGATGAGCATGTCGGTCTCGTCGTCGCGCGCCGTCAGCATGAGGACGGGCACCGGGCGGTCCGCCTGGATCCGGCGGCACACCTCGAGGCCGTCGATGCCGGGCAGCATCACGTCGAGCACGACGACGTCGGGCGCGAGGCGCGCGGCGGCGTCGACCGCCTGCAGGCCGTCGCCGACCGTCTCGACCTGCCAGCCCTCGGCGGCGAGCCGGCGCGCGACGGCGGTGGCGATGGCCGGCTCGTCCTCGACCACGAGGACCGAGGTGGATGCGGCGCCCGGGGCGCCCGCGGGGGTTCCGGCACCGGCGCCGGGGCGGGATGCGAAGGTCATCTCGCCAGCGTAGAGCGCGCGTGTGGAGGTTTCGTATGATTGCGCCACCATGAGCAGCTCAAGTCGCTGCCGGCGTCCCTCCCGGGCCGACGTGCCCGGGGGAGACCATGCCGGCCCTTCCTGCCTCCTGACCCACCCCGCGCGCGTCCCGGCACCGCCCGGCGCGCGCGCCGCGGGTGGTGACCCGTGCTGACCGACTGGTTGCTCGTCGCGCTCGGCGTCGTGCTCACCGCCGGCACCGCGGTGTTCGTCGCGAGCGAGTTCTCCCTGGTGACGCTCGACCCCGGCGTCGTCGAGGGCCAGACCCGGCCGGACGACCGCCGCGGGCAGAGCGTGCTCAAGGCGCTGCGCCGGCTGTCGACGGAGCTCTCCGGCGCCCAGGTCGGCATCACCGTCACCACGGTGCTGCTCGGCTACACCACGCAGCCCGCCGTGAACGCGCTGCTGGCCGAGCCGCTGCGCGGGTCGTTCCTCGGCCCGGCGATCGGCGGCGCGGTCGCGCTCGTCGTCACGCTGGTGCTGGTGAACGGGTTCTCGATGCTGTTCGGCGAGCTGGTGCCGAAGAACTTCGCGATCAGCCGCCCGCTGGGCACCGCGCGCTGGGTCGCGCCGCTGCAGGCCGGCTTCACCTCCGCGCTGCGTCCGCTGATCACCCTGTTCAACTCCAGCGCCAACGCGCTGCTGCGGCGCATGGGCGTCGAGCCGCGCGAGGAGCTGTCCGGCGGCCGGTCGCCGCAGGAGCTCGCGGCCCTGGTGAAGCGGTCGGCTCAGCAGGGCACGCTCGACGAGTCGACGGCGACCCTGCTGACCAACTCGATCGAGTTCACCGACCTCACCGCCGTCGACGTGATGACCGACCGGCAGCGCGTCGTCACGCTCCGCCGCGCGGACACCGCCGCCGACGTCGTCCGGCTGTCCCGCGAGACCGGGCACTCCCGGTTCCCGGTGATCGGCGACGACTCGGACGACGTCGTCGGCCTGGTGCACCTGCGCCGGGCCATCGGCGTGCCGTACGAGCGCCGCGACGAGGTGCCCGCCGCCGCGCTGATGATCGACGCGCCGCGGGTCCCCGAGACGGTGCACCTCGGCCCGCTGCTGGTCGAGCTCCGCGAGCACGGGATGCAGATGGCCGTCGTCGTCGACGAGTACGGCGGCACGTCCGGCGTCGTGACCCTGGAGGACGTCGTCGAGGAGCTGGTGGGCGACGTCGCGGACGAGCACGACCGCCGGCGCACCGCCGCCTCGCGGCGCGCGGACGGCGCCTGGGTGGTGTCGGGCCTGCTGCGCCCGGACGAGCTCACCGAGACCACCGGCCTCGTCGTCCCGGAGGACGGCCCGTACGAGACGCTGGGCGGCCTGGTGATGGCCGCGCTCGGGCGGGTGCCCGAGGCAGGGGACGAGGTGCGTGCGGGCGACGTGCTGCTGCGCGTCGAGACCATGGCCCGCCGCCGCGTCGAGCGGGTGGTGGTGCAGCCCGCGCGGGCCGCCGCCGATGCTGAGGGGGCGGCCCGATGAGCCCCGGGGTGGCCCTGGCGCTCGCGGTCGCGCTGCTCGCGGGCAACGCGTTCTTCGTCGCGGCCGAGTTCGCGATCATCTCCGCGCGCCGCTCGGCGATCGAGCCGCTGGCCGCGGCGGGTGACCGCCGCGCGACGACCGTGCTGTGGGCCATGGAGCACGTCTCGCTCATGCTCGCCTGCGCCCAGCTCGGCGTGACCGTCTGCTCCACCAGCCTCGGCCTGGTCGCGGAGCCGGCGATCGCGCACCTCATCGAGGACCCGCTGCACGCGGTCGGCGTCAGCACGAGCCTGGCGCACCCGATCGCGTTCGTCGTCGCGCTGCTCGTGGTCGTCTACCTGCACGTCGTCCTCGGCGAGATGGTCCCGAAGAACCTGGCGGTGTCCGGCCCGGACCGCGCGGTGCTCGTGTTCGGCCCGCCGCTGGTCTGGCTCGGGCGGGTCGTGCGCCCGGTCATCGCGGCGCTCAACTGGATCGCGAACCACGTGCTCCGGCTGTTCCGGGTGGACCCGCGCGACGAGGTCGCCTCGGCGTTCACGGCGCAGGAGGTGCAGTCGATCGTCGAGCAGTCCCAGGCGGAGGGGCTGCTGGACGACGAGCAGGGCCTGCTGTCCGGCGCGCTGCAGTTCTCGGACCGCACGGCGGCCGAGGTGATGGTCCCGCTCGCGGACCTCGTCACCGTCCCCGTGGACGCGACGCCGGACGAGGTCGAGCGTCTGGTCGCCCGGACGGGCTACAGCCGGTTCCCGGTGCTCGGCCGCGGCGAGGTGCCCACGGGCTACCTGCACGTGAAGGACGTGCTCTACGCGGACGACGGCTCCCGCCGGCTGCCGGTGCCGACCTGGCGGGTGCGCGCGCTCGCCGTCGTGGCACCGGGCGACGAGGTCGAGGAGGCGCTCGCCGCCATGCAGCGCTCCGGCGTGCACCTCGCGCGCGTCGAGGACGACGGCGGGGCGGTCGGCGTCGTGTTCCTGGAGGACATCCTCGAGGAGCTCGTCGGCGAGGTCCGGGACGCGATGCAGCGGGGCGCGTTCCGACACCGCGCGGGGGCGTGAGCGCCCCGGACTGGGCCGAATGTGGGACCTTGGTCACACGACAGGGTGAGCCCGGTGGGTGAACGCACGCGACACGCCGATGATCCGTCAGCTACCCCCCGGTCGGGGGGTTGGAACGGGCACCCCGGTGCCGTTATGGTTTCGTGATCGATCACCCGGATCCCCCCTCGACGGTGACGCCTCGGCGCCCCGCCCCTTCCCGGGTGTCGCCCCTCGTCCGTCGGCGGTTCCTGGCCGCCTGCCCGTGAGCTCGGAGGTCCCGTGGCGTCGCACCGCGTGCAGCCCGCCGACGCCGGCGCTCCCACCCGACGCCAGCTCCGCGAGGCGGGCCGCACGCGACCCGCCGCCGCGTCCGCCGACGCCGCCCCCGCGGCGGTCGTCGTCACCGAGCACCGGCGGCGCACCAGCCCGGCCGCCCGGTGGGGCACCCGCGCCGGCGTGCTCGTCACGCTGGCCGCCGTCACGGTCGCGATCCCGCTCTCCCAGGGCGCCGCGCGCAGCGAGGACGGCTTCACCGACGCCGAGGCCGACGCGACGCTGCCCAGCACCGTCGAGGCGCTCACCTCCTCCGCGACGTCGGTGCTCCCGCCCGCGTCCCTCGTGTCGGGCGACGCCACCGCGCTGCGCGCGCAGGTGGACGTCAGCCGCAGCCAGGAGCGCGAGATCCTGCCCGGGTGCGACGGCGAGGCCAACCCCGCCAGCGCGAACGGCCAGGTCCCGCAGTCCGACCTCTGCTACCTCTGGGACGGCAAGACCCAGCTGCGCGCGGACGCCGCCGAGGCGCTCGCCGAGCTCAACGCGATGTGGGTGACCCGGTGGGGCACCGACCTGTGCCTGTCCAGCGGCTACCGCACGCTCGCCGAGCAGCGGGCGGTCAAGGCCGCCAAGGGCTCGCTCGCCGCGCCCGCCGGCCGCAGCAACCACGGCTGGGGCCTCGCGGTCGACCTGTGCACCTCGCAGACCACGGGCGCGCAGTGGGAGTGGCTGAATGACAACGCGCCGGTGTTCGGCTGGGAGAACCCCGACTGGGCGCGCCCCGGCGGCTCCGGCCCCTAC
The DNA here is from genome assembly GCF_019265565.1 of Cellulomonas sp. PS-H5. NCBI lineage: Bacteria > Bacillati > Actinomycetota > Actinomycetes > Micrococcales > Cellulomonadaceae > Cellulomonas > Cellulomonas sp. PS-H5. Next base: position 90,054 of record NZ_JAHVCI010000009.1, on the reverse strand, counting down.
GAGCGCTGGCACTGGGAGTACACCAAGGGCGTCATGGCCGACGGCGAGTACTACGGCTGACGCCGCACGCGCATGAGAACGGCCCCGCCTCCTCCGGGAGGCGGGGCCGTCGTCGTCCGGGACCGATCAGATCAGCGTCATGCCCCAGGTGACCTCGTGGGTGGCGCCCGGCTCGAGGCGCACCAGGCGCTCGCCGGTGCGGAACGCGTCCGCGATGCAGCTCATCGGCTCGGCGGCGACGCCGCGGCGGTCGATCTTCGGGATGCCGTTGCCGGTGCACACCTGCCAGGTGTCCATCGAGGTGTCCATCCACATCGCGGCGCCGTGGCCGTCGGGGGAGCCGAGCACGATCCAGGACAGGCCGTCGGCGTCCCGGGTCACGTCGACGAACGCGTCGTCCAGGGCCACGCCGGCGAGCGGCTGCGGGGTCCGGCGGTCCTCGGCGCCCGACAGGGGGCGCGTTCCGGTCGGCAGCAGCCGGTCGTCGACCGTCACCTGCGACGCGGCGTCGACCCGCAGCGTGCAGTCGTCCACGGCGGCGTCGCCGGGCGACAGCCACGGGTGGAACCCGATGCCGTAGGGCGCGGCGGTGGCCTCCAGGTTGGTCGCGGCGACGTGCACGCGCAGCCCGGCGTCGGACAGCGAGTAGGTGACGTCGACGCGCAGCGACCACGGGTAGCCCGGCGTCGGGACCAGCTCGTGGCGCAGCGTGACGGAGGTGTCGCCGTCGGGGCCGGACTCGGAGGCGACCTTCGCGTACCGGACCTGGGCCACCAGGCCGTGCAGGGCGGTCATCCGGTCGGGCTCGGTGACGGGGACCTGGTAGTCGGTGCCGTCCCAGGTGTACTGCCCGTCCCGCAGCCGGTTGGGCCACGGGGCGAGGACGGCGCCGGAGAAGGCGGGCGCGAGGTCGGACTCGTCGAACGGCAGCACGACGTCGCGGCCGCCGACGCTGTAGGCGCGGACGCTGGCTCCGACCTCGGCGATCACGGCGCGGTGGGCGCCGTGGGCGAGGGCGTGCTGCTGTCCGGAGGGTGCGGGCGTGTTCACGCTCACACCGTAGCGGCCGGGGGTCGGGGGCGGTCACGCTCTCACTCACAGGGGCAGCGAAGCCACCGCCTCCGCGACCGATCGGATCGAGCCGGGGACGCCCGGGGCGGGCAGCACGAAGCGACCGAGGGCGAACCAGGCCAGGCCGACGGGCAACGCCACCGCGAGCCGGTGCTCGAGGGACCACAGCCGGTAGCCGGCGAGGCAGCCGGGGCCGACCAGCAGCAGGGCGGAAGCGGCCCAGAACAGAGTGCCGAGAGTCGTGTTCGGAGGTGCACCCGCAATGCTGACGCCGTGCGCGCCACCGAGCGCCACCCAGCCCAGCACGGCGAAGAAGGGCACGCTGAGCCAGCCGACGGCCGTCAGTACCAGGAACAGGCCCCAGGTCTGCCACCACGACGGCGGGGGCTCGGGCCCCGCTGGAACGACTCCGCCCGGGATCGAGCCCGGTGGGCTCACCACAGCGGCACCGGTCCGGAGCCGCCCCCGCCGGGCAGCATCGGCCCGAGCGCGACGGTGATCTCGTCGTCGGGGTGCCCGAATCCCAGCGCCCCTGCGTCGTCCGTCACGACGAGCGTCACGTCGTAGGTGCCCGGCGCGAACGTGTGGGTGACCACCGGTCCGGACGCGGTGGTGCCGTCGCCGAACTCCCAGCGGTAGTCCACGATCCGCCCGTCGGGGTCCGTGGAGCCCGAGGCGTCGAACGTGTACGTCCCCGCACCGCCCGCGCTGCCGGGGAGCAGCGGTGCCCCGGGAGTCGCGACGACCTCAGCGGTCGGCGGCTGGTTCGGCGCGACGTGGTCGACGAAGGAGGACACGACCCCCGCGCCCTCTTCGGGCACGTCGGCACCGAACATCTCCACGGTCCACTCCCCGGGCTCGGGGTCGTGGATCGTCCAGTGCTCGAACGTCGGGCCCACCTCGTGCTCGGCGTCGCGCAGGGTGTCCCGGGAGTACCGGACGCCGGACGGGGAGATCAGGGACGTGACCACGTCGCGGCGCTCCGGCGTGATCACCACCTCGGAGAGCGCCGTGATCGTCCGTGAGCCCGCGTCGGGTGCGAGGTACGGCGGGAAGAACGCGTCGAGGTCGATCACCGAGCCGCGCACCGTGTAGCGGGTGGTGACCGTCTGCCGGGACCTGACCACGACCGTCGGGCGCATCGGGGAGCCGATCGTCGAGGCGACGCGGTTGGCCATGAGCACGTGGCCGAGCGCGTTCGGGTGGAACGACCCCGAACCGTTCTCGAGCGAGAACGGGTTCATCCCGGGTTCGGCGTCGCACAGGTGGTGCCCGGCCAGGGCGGTGGTCATGGAGGCGCGCTCGAACCCCGCGCGGGTCGCGATCGAGGCGATCGCCTCGTTCGCCTGCCGGACCTTCTCGTTGAGCCACACCTGGTCGGAGGATCGGACGTTCGCACAGCCGGGAAGCCCGCCGACGCCGCTCGGCGAGAAGAACTGCGGGTAGTCCACGACGACGACCCGTGCGTTCGGCGCCCGGCGCCGGATGTCGGAGTAGAGGGCGGACAGCTCGTGCGCGAGAGAGCCGCCGCTCAGCTCGGCGAGCTGGGCGTCGACTGCTGGCCCCTGGTTGCGTGCGCAGCTGCGCCACCAGTTGATCACCGGGTTGACCGCGCCGCCCGTGTTGATGAGGAGGCAGTCCCTCAACGCCCCGGCGAACCCCAGGTCGTTCCCCCCGATGCCCACCGTGACGAGCCGGGTGTCCGACCCGAGGGCGTCGAGCTGGGGACCCTGGTCGGCCTTCTGCGCGCGGTACATGTCACGCATCACGGCGCCCGAGCAGGCGCGGAAGTCCAGCGACAGCCGGGTGGTGCCCCGCTGGAGCAGGAGGTGCGGGTACGCGGCGTAGGAGCGCCGGCAGCTGTTGCCGTCCCAGTCGGTCCCGGGTTCGTAGTTCCCGGCGCCCTCGCCGGACTGGAACGAGTCACCCAGCGCGACGTAGGTGTCGACGTGCACGACGTCCGGAGCGGACGCGGAGAGGAAGGTCACGTCGTCGACGGCGAACCCGGCCGGCTCGGCGGCGACCGCCTCGACCCGGAACGAGGCCATGCGGGACTGCGTGATCGTCACCCGGACGATCCCGAGGGCGTCGAGCGGCACCGAGAGCAGCTCGGCACCGTCCGCGCCCCGGGCGATCACCCGCACGCTCTTCCGTGTGTCGATGTACCCGACCGACAGCGCGAGGTGGTTCACCGTGCGCGGCGAACCGTCCGCGCGGACGAACCGCCCCTCGATCGCCCCCTGGAACGTGGGCGTGCCGGACAGCACCGGGCTGGTGGGGTTCGAGCCGTCCTGGGCGATGAACGGTGCGTCGCCGCCGAAGGCGATGCCGCGCTGCTGGTACTGCGTCGTGATCGCCGTGCCGACCGGGAACTCCGAGAAGGTGATCGTCTCCATCTCGTCCGCGTTCGTCGTGAGGTCGGCACGCAGCTCCGCGCCCACCTCGACCGAGGAGGACTCGCCGCCCGGCCCGTCCGAGGTGGACGCGGGCGGGCCGGCGGCCGTCGCCGGTGGGCCGAGCGCCGTCAGCAGCAGGATCGTGGCGACCAGGGCGGCTGCCGGCCGCCAGCGGGGCATGGACATGCGCGCGCTCCCTCGTGCAGAGGAGGAACGAGCGGCTGGACACCGCGGGGGTGGTGTCTGGTCCTCGACCATCACCCTGGCGGAGGGGGGCCGTCGCGGGGCCGGGACCTACGTCCCCACTTCGGGCGCGCGAGCCCGCCGACCGACGTGGCGACGGCCGTGAGCACACCTCCGTGCGGCACCGGGTAGCCTGGACCGTCGTGGCAGCCACCGACTTCCCCGCCGAGATCCGCGACCTGCGCAGCACCCTGCAGTCCATCCAGGCGGTGTCCGACCCCACGGCCCTCCGGGCGAAGATCGCCGACCTCTCCGAGCAGGCGTCCGCCCCCGACCTGTGGGACGACCCCGAGTCCGCGCAGAAGGTGACGAGCGCGCTGAGCGCCGCGCAGTCCGAGCTGGACCGCGTCGACAAGCTGGGCGGCAGGATCGACGACCTCGAGACGCTGGTCGAGATGGCGACGGAGGACGGCGGCGACGCCGAGACCCTCGCCGAGGCGGAGGCGGAGCTCGTCGGCATCCGCAAGGACCTGGGCGAGCTCGAGGTCCGCACGCTGCTGAACGGCGAGTACGACCAGCGCGAGGCGGTCGTGACGATCCGCGCGGGCGCCGGCGGCGTGGACGCGGCCGACTTCGCCGAGATGCTCATGCGCATGTACCTGCGGTGGGCGGAGCGGCACGGCTACCCGACGACCGTGCTCGACACGTCGTACGCCGAGGAGGCCGGCCTGAAGTCGGCGACGTTCGAGGTGAAGGCGCCGTACGCGTTCGGGCACCTGTCGGTCGAGGCCGGCACGCACCGCCTGGTGCGCATCTCGCCGTTCGACAACCAGGGCCGCCGGCAGACGTCGTTCGCGGCGGTCGAGGTCATCCCGCTGATCGAGCAGAGCGACGACAACATCGAGATCCCCGAGTCGGAGATCAAGGTCGACGTGTTCCGCTCGTCCGGCCCGGGCGGGCAGTCGGTCAACACGACGGACTCCGCGGTCCGCATGACGCACATCCCGACCGGCATCGTCGTGTCGATGCAGAACGAGAAGTCGCAGATCCAGAACCGCGCGGCGGCGCTGCGCGTGCTCCAGTCCCGCCTGCTCCTGGTCCGCAAGGCCGAGGAGGACGCGAAGAAGAAGGAGCTCGCGGGCGACATCAAGGCGTCCTGGGGCGACCAGATGCGGTCGTACGTGCTGCACCCGTACCAGATGGTCAAGGACCTGCGCACCGAGCACGAGGTGGGCAACACCTCCGCGGTGTTCGACGGCGACATCGACGGGTTCATCGAGTCCGGGATCCGCTGGCGCCGGCAGGCGTCCGTCGAGGCCTGACGGGCCCCGCCCGACCGTCCGAGGGCGGCGCACCCCACCGGGTGCGCCGCCCTCGGCGCGTCCGCACCCCGGGACGCCCGCGTCACATCCTGGTCACAGGTCGGGTCCAGGTTGGGCGAAACCCCTTGTCGCCACGGACGAGCGGTTCTATGTTGTGGCTCGCAACATACTCTGCGCCACGGGCACAGGAGGTGTGCACCCGGGCGCGTCCGACGCGAGGGGGACCGATGCGACGAAGCATGTTCCTGGCGACGGCGGCCGTTGCGGCCACCGGACTGCTGCTGGCCGGTTGCGGCGGCAGCGACGACAGCGGCGGTGGCGGTGGTGGCGAGACCACCTCGGCGTCGGCCGCGAAGGTGGGCGTGATCCTGCCCGACACCAAGTCCTCCGCGCGCTGGGAGACCGCGGACCGCAAGTACCTGGAGCAGGCCTTCCAGGACGCGGGCGTGGACTACGACATCCAGAACGCGCAGGGCGACAAGACCCAGTTCCAGACGATCGCCGACCAGATGATCACCAGCGGCGTGAACGTGCTGATGATCGTCAACCTGGACTCCGGCTCCGGCAAGGCGGTGCTGCAGAAGGCGCAGGCCCAGGGCATCGCGACGATCGACTACGACCGGCTCACCCTCGGCGGCGGCGCCGACTTCTACGTGTCGTTCGACAACGTCGAGGTCGGCCGGCTCCAGGGGCAGGGGCTGGAGAAGTGCCTGACCGACGCCGGCACGACGACCGCGAACATCGCGTTCCTGAACGGCTCGCCGACGGACAACAACGCGACGCTGTTCAAGCAGGGCGCGGTCGAGGCGCTCCAGGCGAAGACCGACGGCGGCGACTACACGGTCGTCGCCGACCAGGACGTCCCCGACTGGGACAACCAGCAGGCCGGCACGATCTTCGAGCAGATGTACACCGAGACCGGCGGGAAGATCGACGGCGTGCTCGCCGCCAACGACGGCCTGGGCAACGCTGCGATCGCCATCCTGAAGAAGAACGGCGTGAACGGCACCGTGCCCGTCACCGGGCAGGACGCCACCGACCAGGGCCTGCAGAACATCCTGGCCGGCGACCAGTGCATGACGGTCTACAAGGCCGTGAAGAAGGAGGCGGACGCCGCCGCCGCGCTGGCCGTGGCGCTCGCGACCGGCGGGGACACGTCCAGCCTGGCCACCGGCACGGTCACGGACACCGAGACGGACGAGGAGGTCGACGCGGTGCTCCTGAAGCCCGAGGCGATCTACTTCGACAACGTCAAGGACGTCATCGCCGACGGCTACACGACCAAGGAGAACGTGTGCACCGAGGCGCTCGCCGACGCGTGCGCCTCCGCGGGCATCTCCTGACCCCCGCCCGGACGGCCGGCCCCGGTGCGGGGTCGGCCGTCCGGGCACCCCGCAGCCCCCGGGCAGCCCTGCGACGACGCGAGGTGGACGATGACCGACGTCCTGGCCGAGACCCCGGCCGATCCCGACCTGTCCCCGCCGCCGACCCTCGAGGTGCGCGGCGGCCACAAGAACTTCGGCGCCGTGCACGCCCTGCGCGGCGTCGACCTGGTGGCGCTGCCCGGCGAGGTCACCGCGCTCGTCGGCGACAACGGCGCCGGCAAGTCGACGCTCATCAAGTGCGTCGCCGGCATCTACCCGTTCGACGCCGGGGAGGTCCGGTTCCAGGGCCGCCCCGCGCACATCGCGGACCCCGCGGCGGCCAACGAGCTCGGCATCGAGGTCGTCTACCAGGACCTCGCGCTGTGCGACAACCTCGACATCGTCCACAACATGTTCCTGGGCCGGGAGCTGAGGAAGGGCATCCGGCTGGACGAGGACGCGATGGAGACCCGGGCCGCGGAGGTGCTGGCCTCGCTGTCGGTGCGGACGGTGCGGTCGATCCGGCAGCACGTCGCGAGCCTGTCCGGCGGGCAGCGGCAGACCGTCGCGATCGCGCGCGCGGTGCTGTGGAACTCGACGCTGGTCATCCTGGACGAGCCGACCGCGGCGCTCGGCGTCGCGCAGACCGAGCAGGTCCTGCAGCTCGTGCGGCGGCTCGCGGACGCGGGCCTCGCCGTCGTGCTGGTCAGCCACAACATGAACGACGTGTTCGCGGTCGCCGACGCGATCTGCGTCCTCTACCTCGGGCAGACGGCGGCGCAGGTGCGCACCGCGCAGACCAGCCGCGCCCAGGTCATCGAGCTCATCACGAGCGGGACGACGGGCGACCGCGACCCGGCGCCCCCGCCGCCGTCGACCGCCGCTGACGGCCGGCCCGGACCCGACGGGAGCGTGCAGCCGTGACCACCCCGACCCTGACCCCGCCCTCCACCCCGTCGTCGCCGCTGACCGGCGCGGTCGAGCAGCCGACGTTCGCCGAGGCCCTGAACGCCTACGTCCGGAAGGTCCGCGGCGGCGACATGGGGTCGCTGCCGGCGGTCCTCGCGCTCGCCGTGCTGGTCGCGGCGTTCACCGTCGCCAAGCCGCAGACGTTCCCGTCCGCGCTCAACCTGGCCAACCTGTTCCAGCAGGGCGCGGTCGTCATGACGATCGGCATGGGGCTGGTGTTCGTGCTGCTGCTCGGCGCGATCGACCTGTCCGCCGGCTTCGCGTCGGGCGTCTGCGGCGCCGTGCTGGCCACGACGCTGACCGACATGCACTGGCCCTGGTACGCCTCGCTCGCCGCGGCGCTCGGCACCGGCGTGGTGATCGGTGTGCTGATCGGCCTGCTGGTCGCGCGGGTCGGCATCCCGTCGTTCGTCGCGACGCTCGCGGCGTTCCTGGCGTTCCAGGGCATCGTGCTGCTGATCATCGGCTCGGGCGGCAACGTGCCGATCACGGACCCGGTGATCCTGGCGATCCAGAACAAGAACGTGCCGCCGCTGCTCGGCTGGGCGATCGCGGTCCTGGCCGTCGCCGGGTACGCGCTGCAGCAGCTCGGCACCTGGCGGCACCGCCGCGCCCGCGGGCTGGTCACGCCGCCGCTCGGCCTGGTGGCGACGAAGGTCGTCGTGGTGGCGGCCGTGGTGCTCGCGCTGGTGGCGGTCCTCAACCAGGAGCGCAGCCTGAACCCGGCGCGGACCTCGATCCAGGGCGTGCCCATCGTGGTGCCGATCCTCGCGGTGCTCGCCCTGGTGCTGGGCTTCCTGCTGACGCGGACCGCGTTCGGCCGGCACGTGTACGCGGTCGGCGGGAACGCCGAGGCCACCCGCCGGGCGGGCATCCCGGTCGCCGTGGTCCGCCAGCTCTGCTTCATCATCTGCTCGACCATGGCGGGGGTGGCGGGCGTGTTCGCGGCGTCCCGGGCCACGTCGGTCGACCCGAACGCGGGCGGCTCCAACGTGCTGCTGTACGCGGTGGGCGCGGCCGTCATCGGCGGGACGTCGCTGTTCGGCGGCAAGGGCCGGATCGTCGACGCCCTGATCGGCGGCGCGGTGATCGCCGTGATCGACAACGGCATGGGCCTGCTCGGGTACTCGGCGGGCGTCAAGTACGTTGTCACCGGCGGCGTGCTCGCGCTGGCCGCGGCCGTGGACGCCCTGTCCCGGCGCCGGGCGCGGGCCACCGGCCGCGTCTGAGGACGGCGACGACGAGGAGGGCGGCCCGTGCGGCTCGGTGCTGGCCCGCCGGTGCGGCGCGCGGACGCCTCGGGCCCGGACGAGGTGCGGCGCGCCAACCTGTCGGCGGTGCTCCGCCAGCTGCACGTGGGCGGTGCGGCGACCCGGTCGGACATCGTCGCGGCCACCGGGTTCAACCGCTCGACGGTCGGCGCGCTCACGTCCGAGCTGGCCCGGGTCGGGCTGGTGCGGGAGCGGCCCGGCGTCGTGCGCGGCAAGGGCCGCCCGTCGCTCGTGGTCGAGCCGGTGAGCACCAGCGCGCACGTGCTCGCGCTGGACGTCACGCAGTCCAGCGTCGGCGCGGCGGCGGTCGGGCTCGGCGGCTTCCTGCTCCAGGTGCGCCGGCGGCTGCACCGCACCGACCCGTCGGACGTCGCGGGCGTGGTGGCGCTGGTCGCGGGGCTCGCGGCCGAGATGCAGGCGCGCGCGACCCCGGGCTCGGTCTGCCTGGGGATCGTGGTGTCGATCCCGGGCAGCGTGCGGCAGCCCGACGGCCTGGTGCGGCGCGCGCCGTCGCTGCGCTGGCTCGACGTGCCGTTCGCCGACCTGCTCCGGGCCGCGACCGGCGGGGCGCTGCCGGTGACGGTCGGCAACGACGGCGACCTCGGCGTGGTGGCGGAGCACCTGCGCGGCGCGGGCCGCGGGTTCCGGGACGTGCTGTACGTCCGCGGCGAGGCGGGTGTCGGCGGCGGCGTGGTCGTGGACGGCGAGCTGCTCAAGGGCGTCGGCGGCTACGCGGGCGAGGTCGGGCACATCGTCGTGCGTCCGGGCGGCCGGCCGTGCGCGTGCGGCGCCCGCGGCTGCTGGGAGGCCGAGATCGGCGACGCGGCGATCATCCGGGCGGTCGGCCGGGACCCGCGGGAGTCCGACATCGAGGACGTGCTGGCGGACGTGGCGGTCGGCAACCGGCGCGCGGTGGCGGGCGTGCGGCGCACGGGGGAGTGGGTCGGCACCGGGCTCGCGACGCTGGTGAACCTGTTCAACCCCGCGGTCGTGGTGCTGGGCGGCACCCTCGGCGCGCTGTACCCGACGATGGAGCCCGCGCTGGAGGCGACCTACGCGCGGGCGCTCGGCCCGATCCGGGAGCAGGCGGCCCTGGTCCGGTCGGGGCTGGGCTCGGACGCGCAGCTGGTGGGCGCGGCGGAGGTCGCGTTCGCGGACGTGCTCGAGGACCCGGTCGGCACCGTCGAGACGCTGCGCGCCGGCGCGGCGCTGGTGCCGCACCCGCGCGGGGGCGAGCCGGCGGCTGACCCGGCCTGACGCGGGTCGTACGGGGTCCGCGGGGCGTGCGCGGCGGGGCGAACCGGACGATCTACGCGATCCGGGCGCGGCGGCCGTTCTCACAGGGAGCGACCGGCGTGTCACGGACGGGTCACGACGGGCCGCTGCCTACGCTCGACGCGGCCAGGTCCCGCACCACCCTCCGCACGCCCTCAGTCCCCGACCGGCTGGCCGCAGAACCCCGTGATCAGATTCGAGAACGTCACCAAGGTCTACGCGCGCGGCGCGCGACCCGCGCTGGACCACATCAGCCTCGAGGTCGAGCGCGGCGAGTTCGTGTTCCTCGTCGGCGCGTCCGGCTCCGGCAAGTCGACCTTCCTGCGGCTGGCGCTGCGCGAGGAGCGGCCCTCGGCGGGCAAGGTCTTCGTCGCGGGCAAGGACCTCACCACGCTGTCGTCGTGGAAGGTCCCGCACCTGCGCCGCCAGATCGGCGCGGTGTTCCAGGACTTCCGGCTGCTGCACAACAAGACGGTGTTCGAGAACGTGGCGTTCGCGCTCCAGGTGATCGGCAAGCCGCGGCACCACATCCTCACCACCGTGCCCGACGTGCTCGAGATGGTCGGCCTGGCCGGCAAGGAGAAGCGCCGCCCGCACGAGCTGTCCGGCGGCGAGCAGCAGCGCGTGGCGATCGCGCGCGCGTTCGTGAACCGGCCGTCGATCCTGCTGGCCGACGAGCCTACCGGCAACCTCGACCCGACGACCTCCCTGGGGATCATGCGCCTGCTCGACCGGATCAACCGCACGGGGACCACGGTCGTCATGGCGACGCACGACGACGAGATCGTCGACCAGATGCGCAAGCGCGTCGTGGAGCTGTCCGGCGGCGAGATGGTGCGCGACCAGTCGCGCGGCGTCTACGGCTCGGACCGCTGAGGGGAGGATCGACGTGCGACTGCAGTTCATCCTCTCGGAGATCGGCATCGGCCTGCGCCGGAACCTCTCCATGACCATCTCCGTCGTCCTGGTCACCTTCGTGTCGCTGACGTTCGTCGGGGCCGCCGCGCTGCTGCAGATGCAGATCGGCAAGATGCAGGACGACTTCTACGGCAAGGTCGAGGTCGCGGTGTACCTCTGCCCGGCCGGGACCTCCTCGGAGCCCACCTGCGCCGGCGGCGAGGTCACCGACGACCAGAAGCAGGCGATCCTCGACGCGCTCGACGCGCCGGACGTGTCCCCGTACATCGAGAGCGTCACGGCGGAGTCCAAGGAGCAGGCGTTCGAGACGTTCCAGCGCCAGTTCGAGGGCCAGTACTGGGCCCAGGTGATGACCGTCGACGACATGAACGAGTCGCTGCGGATCAAGCTCACCGACCCGGAGAAGTTCGAGGTCGTCGCCGACGTGCTGCAGGGCCGGCAGGGCGTCGAGACCGTGCAGGACCAGCGCGAGCTCTACAACACGCTCTTCCGGGTGCTGAACTCCGCGACCCTGCTGTCGCTCGGCCTCGCGGGGGTGATGCTGCTCGCCGCGGTGCTGCTCATCACGACGACGATCCGGCTGTCCGCCCTCAGTCGGCGGCGCGAGACCGGGATCATGCGGATGGTCGGCGCGTCCAACCTGTTCATCCAGCTGCCGTTCATGCTCGAGGGCGCGATCGCCGCGACCATCGGTGCGGCGCTGTCCGTCGCCGGGCTGTGGGCCGGCGTGCGGTACCTCGTGACGGACTGGCTGGGCGGCCAGGTCGCGTGGATCCCGTACGTCACCACCAACGAGGTGTGGCAGGTGGCGCCGTTCCTGGTGGCGGCCGCGATCCTGCTCGCCGCGATCTCGTCCCTGGTCACCCTGAGCCGCTACACGAAGGTCTGAGATGGCGAGCATGCGCACCCGCACCCCCCGCCGCGCGCGCGGCACCCGCGCCGTCGCCGCGTCGCTCGCCGGCGCGCTCGCGGTGCTGCTCGGGCTGACCGCGGCCGGGTCCGCCGTCGGCGACGACCTCGACGACCGGCAGGCCGCGCTGCAGCGCCAGCAGCAGCAGAACGAGCAGCAGCGGGCCGACGCCGAGGCGGCGCTCGAGGGGCTCAGCGCGCAGTACCAGCAGACCGCGCAGGACCTGCTCGCGGTCCAGCAGCAGCTCGCCCCGGCGCAGGCGGCGCTCACCGCGGCGCAGGAGGCGCTGGCCGGCTACGAGCGCGAGGCGGAGCTGATCGCCGCGCGGCTGCAGGACGCCGAGGACCAGGAGACGTCGATCAGCTCGACGATCGCCACGGACACCCAGCGCTCCGACGAGATCCGCAGCCAGATGCGGCAGATGGCGCGCCAGGCGTACCAGGGCGGCCCGAGCCTGTCCGGCCTCAGCATCATGGTCGGCGCGCAGACGGTCGAGGAGTTCACCGAGCAGTACGGCCTGGCGTCCGCCGCGCAGCGCACCCAGAACCAGGTGCTCGACGAGCTCGCCGACATCGAGGCCGCCAACAAGAACAGCCAGGCGCGGCTCACGGCCGTGCGCGAGCGGATCACCGAGCTCAAGGCCGAGGCGGACGCCAAGGTCGAGGAGGCGGAGCAGGCGCGCCAGGAGGCCGCCGACCGCCAGGCCGAGGTCGAGCGGCTGATCGCGGAGCAGACCGCCAAGGAGCAGGCGCTGGCCTCGCAGAAGGCGGCCGCCGAGGCCGAGGTCGCGTCCATCGACGCGGAGAAGAAGTCGATCGAGTCGGAGCTGACCAAGGTCGCGAACGAGCAGCGGGCCCGCGCGGCCGCGGCGGCCGCGGCGGCGGGGCAGCCCGCGCCCGCCGCCGGCCCCGTGTCCGGCGCGCTGTTCGGCAACCCGACGTCGATCAACCCGATCCACGTCACCAGCGAGTACGGCATGCGGCTGCACCCGATCCTCGGGTACTACCGGCTGCACGCGGGCATCGACCTGCGCACCTACTGCGGCACCCCCATCTACGCGGCCCGCGAGGGCACCGTGCAGTGGGCGCGCTGGCGCAACGGCTTCGGCAACCAGGTCATGGTCGACCACGGCCTGTACAACGGCAGCTCGCTGATGACGTCGTACAACCACATGACGAGCTTCGTGGTCGGCGGCGGCCAGCACGTGTCCCAGGGCCAGCTGCTCGGCTACTCGGGCAACACCGGGACGTCGGCGGCCTGCCACCTGCACTTCGAGGTGTACGTCAACGGCGCGACGCAGAACCCGCGGCCGCTGCTCGGCCTGTAGCGGAATCCGGGCGACGCGCGGGGCGGGGCCGGTTAGGCTGCTGCGTCGCCCCCCGGACCCGTCGGGGCTCCCGCACGACCCCGTGCACGACCCCAGGAGGAGAGTCATGGCCAAGCAGAGCGGTCGGTCGCTCGTCGCGTCCAACCGCAAGGCGCGCCACGACTACCTGATCGAGGACGTGTTCGAGGCCGGCGTCGTGCTGAGCGGCACCGAGGTCAAGGCGCTGCGCGCCGGCCGCGCGTCGCTGGTCGACGGCTGGTGCTCGGTCGACGGCGGCGAGGCCTGGCTCGAGGGCGTGCACATCCCCGAGTACTCGCAGGGGACGTGGACCAACCACGCCCCGCGGCGCAAGCGCAAGCTGCTGCTGCACCGCGAGGAGATCGACCGGCTCGAGGCGAAGACGCGCGAGAAGGGCCAGACGATCATCCCGCTGTCCCTGTACTTCCTCGACGGCCGCGCGAAGGTCGAGATCGCGCTGGCGCGAGGCAAGCGCGAGTACGACAAGCGCCAGGCCCTCCGCGAGCGCCAGGACAACCTCGAGGCGGTCCGCGCCATGCGGGAGAAGCGCGACCGCTGACGCCCCATCTCGCCGAGTCTTCGTCTCCGGACTCTGCGCGCGCGGGTGCGGGGATGCGAGAAACGGAGACTCGGCGAAGGGCTACGCGAGCGACGCGCGCAGGGCGCCCGGGTCGGTCGTCGGGCGGTCGCAGACGAACCCGCGGCACACGTACGCCGCCGCGCGGTCGCCCACCAGCGGACGGTCACGGAGCAGGCCCACCGCGGCGGGGTCGGCGGCCACCTCGTCGGGGTCGCCCTGCGCGAGCACCAGCCCCGGCGCGGGGGAGCGCAGCGCCGCGCGCACCAGCGCCACCCGGCCCGGGTCGTCCGCCCGGCCGAGCACCGCGACCTCCCGCGGCCCGTCCAGCACCGCCTCGGCGGTCGCCAGCGCCCAGGCCACCGCGCGCGGGTGCTGGTGCGCGATCGACAGCGGCCCGGCGAGCGCGAGCTCCGCGGCGCGCCGGTCGGTCGCCGAGCCGGTCAGCGCCGCGCGGGCGAGCAGCGCGCCCGCCGCGGCCGACTGCCCCGCGGCCGAGGGCCCGTCCGCGACGTCCGGCCGGGTGGACAGCCGGGCGACGACCGGGTCGGTCTGGTCGTCGGCGGTGTCCCGGAACCCGTGGCCCGGCGCGCGGAACCGCGCGAGCACCGTGTCCAGCAGGGCCGACGCGCGCGCGGCCCAGCGCGGGTCCCCGGTCACGCCGCCGAGCACCCCGAACCCCTCGGCCACCGCGGCGTAGTCGGTGAGCACCCCGGGCGCCGTCCCCACCGCGCCGTCCCGGGAGGTGCGCGCCAGCCGCAGCAGCCCGTCCCCGCCGTCGAGCGTGTGCACGGTGTCGAGCAGCTCCGCCGCGTCCGCCGCCGCCGCGACCCACTCGCGGCGCTCCAGGGCGGCGCCCGCCTCGGCGAGCGCGGCGACCGCCAGCCCGTTCCACGCCGCGACCACCTTGTCGTCCCGCGCGGGCTGCGGCCGGGCGGACCGGGCGCGCAGCAGCGCCCGGCGCACCCGCGCGAGCCGCACCTCGTCCTCCGGCGCCGGGTCCGCGCGCAGCTGCAGCACGGAGGTGCCCGCCTCGAACGTGCCGGCCTCCGTGACGCCGAACAGCTCCGCCGCCCACGCACCGTCCTCGGCGCCGAGCGCCTCGTCGAGCGTCGCCCGGGTCCACACGTAGGTCGCGCCCTCGACGCCGTCGGTGTCCGCGTCGAGCGACGAGGCGAACGCGCCCTCGGGCGTCCGCAGGTCGCGCAGCAGCCAGTCGGCGGTGCCCTCGACGACGTGCCGGGCCAGGTCCGATCCCGTGCTGCGCCACCAGTGCACGCCGATCCGGAGCAGCATCGCGTTGTCCTCGAGCATCTTCTCGAAGTGCGGCACCGTCCACGTCGCGTCCACCGCGTACCGGGCGAACCCGCCGCCGACCTGGTCGGCCATGCCGCCGCGGGCCATCGCCTCCAGGGTGCCGGTCGCCATCGCGAGCGCGCGCTCGTCGCCGGTGCGGGCGTGCCGGCGCAGCAGCCACTCCAGGGCGGTCGACGGCGGGAACTTGGGGGCTCCGCCGAACCCGCCGTGCTCGGCGTCGTACGACGCGGCGAGCGCCTCCACCGCGAGGTCGGAGACCCGGGCGACGGCGTCGAGGTCGAGGGCGGCGGTGCCGTCGTCGGCGGCGTCGCCCGCCCGCGCGCCGGTCGCCGCGCCGTCGTCGTCGGCCTCCGTGCCGCCCGCGGTGCCCGCGCCGGGCGCCGCCCCGCCGCCCAGGTGCGCCAGCAGTTCGGCGGCCCCGCCCCGGACCTCGTCCCGCCGCTCCCGCCACGCGCGGGACAGCGCCTCGAGCACCTGCCCGAACGCCGGCCGCCCCGCCACGGGGACCGGCGGGAAGTACGTGCCGCAGAAGAACGGGTCGCCCTCCGGCGTCGCGAACACCGTCATCGGCCAGCCGCCCTGCCCGGTCATCGCCTGGGTCGCCGCCATGTAGGCGGCGTCGAGGTCCGGACGCTCCTCGCGGTCGACCTTCACGTTGACGAACCGGCTGTTCATCACCGCGGCGACCGCCTCGTCCTCGAAGGACTCGTGCGCCATGACGTGGCACCAGTGGCACGCGGCGTAGCCGATCGACACGAGCAGCGGCACGTCCCGGCGGCGGGCCTCGGCGAACGCCTCCTCGCCCCACTCGTACCAGTCGACCGGGTTCCCGGCGTGCTGGCGCAGGTACGGGCTGGTGCTGCGGGCGAGGCGGTTCGGCATGCGTCCCACTCTCGCCCGGCGCCGCGGGGCCCGCACCCCGCGCGGGTGCCCCGGGTGGCCCGGCGGCGCGGAGTCCGCCAGAGTACGGATCCCGCCCGCTCGACCCCGAGGAGCCCCGTCCGTGCTGTCCACGCCCCCCGACACCCCGGCGGACGGCCGCACGGGCGACCGCACCGGCGTTCGCGCCCGCGCCCGCCTCGACGGGCGCACCGCCGGCCGCCGCCCGGGCCGGCTCCTCGCCCGGACCCTCGGCGGCGCGCAGCCCCGCGGCCTCGACCCGGCGGCGGGCGTCGTCGTCACGGACGTGGGGCGCCCTGACGACCCGGCGGTGGTGCTGGTGCACGGCATCGGCGTCTCCGAGCGGTACTACCGCGCCCTGACCCGCGAGCTGGCCACCGACCGCCGGGTCCTCGTCCCGGACCTCCCGGGGTTCGGCCGCAGCCCGCGCCCGGCCCGGGTGCCCACGGTGGGCGACCTCGCGGACGTCGTGCTCGCCGTGCTCCGGCACCGGGGGATCGAGCGCGCGACGCTCGTCGGGCACTCGATGGGCGCCCAGGTGGTCGCGGAGGCGATGCTGCGGGCGCCCGACGTCGTGGAACGGGTGGTGCTCATCGGCGCCGTCGTCGACCCGGACGCGCCGTCGGTGCTGCGCCAGGCGCTGCGGCTCGCGAAGGACGGGCTGCACGAGCCGCTGGGCGTCAACGCGGTCGTCGCCAGCGACTACCTGCGGACCGGGCCCTCCTGGTACGCGGCGGTGCTCCCGCACATGTTCGCCTACGACACCGCCGACGCCGTGTCCCGGCTGCCGGGGCCGGTGCTGGTCGTGCGGGGCGAGCACGACCCGGTGTCGTCGCGGGCCTGGGCGCGCCGGCTGGGTGCGCTCGCGCCGCGGGCCGACGTCCGCGAGGTGCCCCGCGCCGGGCACGTCGCGATGGCCAGCCACGCGCCGCTGCTCGCCCGCTGGGTGCGGGAGGACCCGTGCTGACCGCGGGGGAGACCGCCCGCCGCGCGGTGTGGTGGGGCCAGGACTACGCGTACGCCGGCTGGCGGCAGGCGCGCGGGCTGCTGTCCCGGACCTCGCCGGACTCGTACACCCGGCCCGCGCCGGCTCGCCGCCCGCCGGTCCTGCTGCTGCCCGGCGTGTGGGAGACCTGGCGGTTCCTGGAGCCGCTGGCGCGCGGGCTGTTCGCGGGCGGGCACCCGGTGCACGTCGTCGCGCCGTTCGGCCTGAACCGGGGGAGCGTCCCGGACATGGCCGACCTGGCCGCGGCCCAGCTGGTCGACGCCGACCTGCGCGGGGTGGTGCTCGTGGCGCACTCCAAGGGCGGGCTGATCGGCAAGAGCGTCATGGGCCGCACCGACGTCGGCGACCAAGTCCTCGGGATGGTCGCGCTCAACACGCCGTTCTCCGGGTCGCCCTACGCGCGGCTGCTGCCCCTGCGGTCGATCCGGACCTTCCTGCCCGACGACGAGGTGCTCACGGCGCTCGCCGCCCAGCGCGCCGACCACGGGCGCATCGTGTCCGTGGCGACGTGCTTCGACCCGCACATCCCGACCGGCAGCGAGCTGCCGGGGGCGCGCAACGTGCGCCTGGAGACCCCGGGCCACTTCCGCTCGCTGACCGACCCGGCGCTGCTCCCGCTGCTGGAGCAGGAGCTCGCGCGCCTCGCGTCGGCCGACCCGGCCTGACCCCGGCCGACCTCGCCGCGGCGCGGAGACGGCGGGTCAGTCGTCCAGGACCTGGCGGGTCGGCACCGTGGGCTTGTCGACGCCCCGGGTGCGCAGCGCGCCCCGGCCGACCACCTGCTGCCACGTGGCCGTGCGCTCGGACCGCCCGCGGCCGATGAAGCTCACGGCCCAGTGCAGCAGCGTGGTGATCCGGTTCTTGAACCCCACCAGGTAGAACAGGTGGACCCCCAGCCAGAGCAGCCACGCGCCGAACCCGGCGGTCTTGACCGGCCCGATCTTGGCGACCGCCTGGAACCGGGACACCGTCGCGAGCGACCCCTTGTCCTGGTACCGGAAGGGCCCGGCGCTGGGCTCGCCCTGCACGCGGCGGACGATCTCCTGGGCGGCGTACCGGCCGGTCTGCATCGCGGCGGGCGCGACGCCGGGGACGCCCGGACGCAGGGCCATGTCGCCGACCACGAACACCTCGGGGTGCCCGGGCAGCGAGCCGTTGGGCTCGACCCGCACCCGGCCCGCGCGGTCCACCTCGGCCCCGGTCTTCTCGCCGAGCTGCTTCCCGAGCGGCGACGCCTGCACGCCGGCAGCCCAGACCTTCGTCTGCGACTCGATCGTGGTGCGGTTGCCGTCGCCGTCCTCGACCGTGACGGAGGACGCGTCGACGTCGACGACCTTGTGGCCCATCAGCAGCTCGACGCCCAGGCCCTCGAGCACCCGTGCCGCCGCGTCCTGCAGCTCCTCCGGGTTCCCGGGCAGCACCTTCGGCACCGGGTCGACGAGGAGGATGCGCGCCTGGGTCGGGTCGAGGCTGCGGAACGAGCCGCGCAGCGACCGGTGCGCCAGCTCCGCGAGCTGCCCGGCCATCTCGACGCCCGTGGGTCCCGCGCCGACGACGACGAACGTGGTGAGCCGCGCGCGCTCCGCCGGGTCGGTGGCGAGCTCCGCCAGCTCGAACGCGCCGAACACGCGGCCGCGGATCTCCAGGGCGTCGTCGATGCTCTTGAGGCCCGGGGCGAAGTCGGCGAACTGGTCGTTGCCGAAGTACGACTGCCCCGACCCGGCCGCGACCACCAGGCTGTCGTACCGGGTGCGGGTCTCGCCGAGCGGCGAGGCGGACACGACCTCGCGCTTGTCGAGGTCGATGTCCGTGACGACGCCCAGCAGCACCCGGGCGTTGCGCTGGCTCTTGAGCACGTCGCGGGTGGCGGGGGAGATCTCGCCGACCGAGAGCACCCCCGTGGCGACCTGGTAGAGCAGCGGCTGGAACAGGTGCGTCGCGGTCCCGTCGATCACGGTGACCCGGACGGGGGCGTCGGCCAGCGCCTTGGTGGCGAACAGGCCGCCGAAGCCGGACCCGATCACGACGACGTCGTGCGGCTTGCCGGGCGTGCGCGAGGGGACGGAGGCGCTCATTCCACGGGGTCCTTCCGCGGTCGGGTCTGGCGGACCCGTCCGACCCTACGAGCGGGCTGCGCGGAGCGCGCGCGGAGGGCGCCGGGGCCGGCCGCCGGTCACGCGGGCGGCGCGAGGATCTCCGACAGCCGGAAGTTCACCGGTTCCTCCAGCTGCGCGTAGGTGCAGGTCGCGGGGTCGCGGTCCGGGCGCCAGCGCTTGAACTGCGCGGTGTGCCGGAACCGGTCGCCCTCCATGTGGTCGTAGCCGACCTCGACCACGAGCTCCGGGCGCAGCGGCACGAACGACAGGTCCTTGGTCGCGTTCCACCGGCTGACCGCGCCGGGCATCCGCCTGCCCTCGTGCGCCGACTGGTCCGCCCAGTCGCCCCAGGGGTGCTCGGACAGGTCGTCGGCCCGCAGCGGTGCCAGCTCCTCGACCAGCGCCTTGCGCCGGGCCATCGGGAACGACGCCGCGACGCCGACGTGCTGCAGCCGGCCGTCGTCGGTCCACAGCCCGAGCAGCAGCGAGCCGAGCACGTCGCCGGACTTGTGCCAGCGGAACCCGGCGACCACGCAGTCGGCGGTGCGGGCGTGCTTGACCTTGAACATCGTCCGCTTGTCGGGCTGGTAGGTGCCGTCGAGCGGCTTGGCGACGACGCCGTCCAGCCCGGCGCCCTCGAACTGGGTGAACCACTGCTGCGCCACCGCGAGGTCGCCCGTCGCCGGGGTGACGTGCACGCGGGGGTCGTCGCCGGTGATCGTGGCGCCGAGCGCGTCGACGAGGCGGGCGCGCCGGTCGCCGAACGGGGTGCGCATCAGGTCGTCGTCGCCGAGCGCGAGCACGTCGAACGCCACGAACGAAGCGGGCGTCTGCCCGGCCAGCAGCCGGACCCGGCTCTCCGCGGGGTGGATCCGCTGCTGGAGCGCGTCGAAGTCGAGCCGGTCGCCGGACACGATCACGATCTCGCCGTCCAGCACGCACCGCTCCGGGGTGGATGCCTTGATCGAGTCGACCAGCTCCGGGAAGTACCGGGTCATCGGCTTCTCGTTGCGGCTGCCGAGCACCACCTCGTCGCCGTCCCGGAAGACGATCGTGCGGAACCCGTCCCACTTGGGCTCGGTGTGGCCGAGGTCGGGGATCTCCGGCACGGCCTTGGCCAGCATCGGGGACACGGGCGGCATCACGGGCAGGTCCATGGCGCCCATCCTGCTCGGCGGGGGCGGGCGCGGCCAGGGGTGGGCGTCGGCGCTGCGGCGGGACAGAGGTCGTCAGGCGCCGTCCGGGCGCTCCGGGGAGCGCACCGGCTGCTCGGTGCCGGGCACCGGCAGCCCCGGCGCGCCCTGAGCGGCCGGGTCGTACCCGAACGTCCGCACCTCCCGCTCGCCGTCCGGCCCGATCCGGACCGTCGACACGCTCGCGTTCGCCAGCGGGTCCATCGGCACGGTGCCGGCCATCGCCAGGTAGGCCAGCAGCGTCACGCCGTGGCTGACCACGAGCACGTCGCCGCCGCCCGCGTGCTCCCGCTCGATGCGCCCGAAAGCGTCGGCGACCCGCTCCAGGTACGCGGTGGTGCGCTCCGCGCCGGGCAGGCCCGGGTAGGTGCCGGTGAGGATGCCGCCGAACAGCTCGACCGGGTCGCCGAGCGCCAGCAGCTCGGCCTCCGGGCGGGCCTCGAGGTCGCCGAAGTGCATCTCCCGGAGGCCGGGGTCGGTGGTGAGCCCCACGCCGGGGTGCGCGGTGAGCAGCTCCCGCGCCGTCGCGACGGTGCGGCCCGCCGGGCTCGCGTACGCCGCGGCGAAGGTCCGGTCCGCGAGCACCCGCGCGGTGGCGCGGACGCCGGCCAGGCCGTCCGCCGTCAGCGGGGAGTCCGACCAGCCCTGCAGCAGGCGGGCGGTGTTGAACTCCGTGCGGCCGTGCCGCACCAGGTAGAGCGTCGTGGTGCCGTCGGGGACCGCCCCGTCGTCGAGGCTGGTCGTCGGGCCGTGCTCCGCCGCGTCGGCGGACGTCGCGAGGAAGGGCATGCCCGCGATCCTAGGCACGGCCCCGACGCCCGTGATTGGGTCGCCGGGGCCGCGCGGGCGCCTACGCCCGCCGGCGCAGCGCCCAGGTCGCGCCCGCCACCGACGCCGCGCACCAGGCCAGCAGCACGACGAGCGAGCGCCCGGGCATCGTGAACGTGTCGCTCGCGAGCCCGGACCGGACGAGCTGGGCCATCGGCTCGAAGGGGAACCACTCGTGCGCCGTCTGCAGCCACGCGGGCATCCGGTCGGCCGGGTAGCTGACCGGGGTGAACAGCAGGATCACGAACACCAGCACCTGGGTCATCAGCATCGCCAGGGTCGGCTTGAGCAGCGACGCCATCCCGTAGCCCACCGCCGCGGCCGTGAGCGACACCAGCAGCGTCGCGGGGACCAGCCACGGCGCGGGCGACAGGTGGACGTCGAACCGGAGCACGCCGGTGACGATGCCGAGCACCATGCCGGGCAGCGCGATCAGCGTCCAGACCAGCAGGTCGCTCACCAGGAACGAGCCGCGCGGCACCGGCAGCGTGCGCATCCAGTCGAGGCTGCCCTCCGTCCGGGACTGGGACAGCATCTGCGGCGTCATCACCAGGCCGACCATCACGAGCGTGATCGTCGGGGCGCCGGTCGCCAGGTAGAGGGCCTGGTCCGGGGGCGGGTCGCCGATCACGAGCCCGAAGCCCAGGATCGTCGCGACCGCCAGGAACACCTGGACCACGACGAGCAGCGGCAGCATCGTCGCCTGCCGCCGGAACTGCCACTGGGTGAGCAGGAGGGTCTGCTGGACGGTGGTCACGCCGCCACCTCCGCACCCGCGGCCCGGCCCGCGTGCTGCTCGTGGCCGACGAGGTCGACGTACACGTCCTCGAGCGACGCCGGCGTCAGCGCGTACCGCTCGAGCCGGTGCGCCGCGACCTCGTCCTGCGCCCAGCGCACGACCTCCGCGGCGTCGGCGGCGCGGACCGTGCCGACCTCCCGGCCGCGCGCGCCCGCCACCTCCCGCACCGCCGGGTGCCACCGCCAGCCGGCGTCGACGGCGCCGGGGGAGAGGTCGGCCTCCACGGTGAGCGTGCCCTGCAGGTGCGCCGTGAGCCCCGCGGGGGTGTCGTCGGCCAGCACCCGGCCTCGGTCGAGGACGACGAGCCGGTCGACGACGCGCTCGGCCTCCCGGACGTTGTGCGTCACGAGCAGCACCGCGCGGCCCTCGTCGGCGAGCGAGCGGATCCGGCCCCAGAGCAGCCGTCGGCGCACGGGGTCGACGTCGTTGGTGGGCTCGTCCAGGACGACGAGCCGGCCCGGGGTGACGACGGTCATCGCGAACGCGGTGAGCCGGGCGATGCCTCCCGAGACCTTCTCCGCGGGGGTGTCGGCCCAGGGGCGCAGGTCGAGCGCGTCGAGCAGCTCGTCGGTCCGCTCGCGCACCGCCGCGCGGTCGGCGCCGCGGATGCGCCCCACCAGCTCGATCGCCCGGCGCGGCGTGAGGCCCGTGATCGGGACGTTGGCCTGCGCCTGGATGCAGGTGCGGCGCCGCGCCTCGGCGGGCTGCGCCACCGCGTCGACGCCGTCCAGGTGGATCGTCCCCTCGTCGGGGCGGACGAGCCCGACGACCTGGTTCACCAGGGTCGTCTTGCCGGCCCCGTTGTGGCCGAGGAGCCCGACGACCTGCCCCGCCGCAACGTCCAGGTCGATCCCGTCGTTCGCCTGCACGCCGCCGCGCCCGCGGTACCGCTTCCGCAGCCCGCGGACGGTCAGCACACCCGCTGCACCCATCTCCGCACTCCTTCGCTCGTCGCCTCGGCGGCTCTGATACCGACCGGTACGTGATGAACGTAGCAGGATGTGGCTCCGGGATACCAGTAGGTATCTCGTTGGTTTGAGCCGTGTTGCACCAGGTCAGACTCTTGGCTGGCCATCGGTCCGATCCTGGATACCGGTCGGTACGCGACGCGGTTAGGATGACGGCATGGCGCGCATGCACGACGACCAGGCCCCCGACGGGAACGCAGCGGACGACTCGATCGGGGCCGCGACCCGCGCCCTCGCCGACGCCACCGCGGCGCTGACCCGGCTCATCGGCAAGCAGGTGCAGTCCGTCGTCCCCGAGGTCTCCGACGCCGTCGCCGCGAGCCTGCGCGAGGCGTCGCGCGGGCTGGCCGACGCCTCCGAGAGCGTCGGGCGACGGGGTGGGAGCGGCCGGGCCGAGGAGCGGCGCGCCGAGCGCGCGGGCCGCACGCGCACCGAGCTGCTGGACGCCGCGGCCCGCGCCTTCGCCCGGCAGGGCTACGAGGGGGCGTCCCTCGGTGACATCGCCGCCGACGCCGGGTACACCAAGGGCGCCGTGTACGCGCACTTCGGGTCGAAGCACGAGCTGTTCCTCGAGGTCGCCCGTCGGCAGATCGCCGCCGCCCCGGCCCAGCCCGGCCTGCCCGGGATGGGGGAGGAGGGCCTGGAGGAGAAGCTGTCGGCGGCGCTGCTCGGCATGGTGGACGAGACCGAGCTCCTGCTCGCGCTCGAGATCCTGTCCTTCGCCGTCCGGCACCCCGAGGCGCGCGCCGAGATCGGGGCGTTCTACGAGGAGGGCTTCGCGGAGCTCGCCGACCAGGTCGGGCGCGCGCGGCACCCCGCCGACCCCGAACCTGCGGAGGACGACTGGGACACCGCGCTCGCGGTGGTCAGCGTCTCGAACATCGCCCTGCTGCTCGGCGCGGTCACCGGCTCGCCGCACGCCTCGCCGGAGGCGGGGGCGCGGGTGATCGCGCGGCTGCTGCGCGGCTGACGATCCCGCGCGAGGGCCTCACTCGTCCTCGCGCCCCGCCCGGCGCGAGAGGCGCAGCGGCAACGCCAGCCAGACCACCGCCAGCCCGACGAGCGCGGCGCTCCCCGCGACCCAGCCCGCCGACCGGCCGACCACGACGTCGAACAGCAGCAGGGCCGACCCCGCGAGCACCAGCGCGAGCGTCGCCAGACCCGCCTGCGCCATCCGGTCGCCGGACTCCACCAGCTCTCGCTTGAGGTGCCGCCGGAACAGGATCCGGTGCAGCGACACCGGCGCGACGATGAACCCCGTCGCCGTCACCGCGAGCACGACCAGCACCAGGTAGACGGTCTTCTGGTAGTCGTCGAGGTCGAGGAACCGCTGCTGGAACGGGACCGTCAGCAGGAAGCCGGTCAGGATCTGCACGCCCGTCTGGGCGACGCGCAGCTCCTGGAGCAGCTCGTTCCAGTTCCGGTCCATCCGCTCGGTGGCTGTCTCACGCCGGCCGTCGCGGGGGTCGGCGTCCCGGTCCTCGGGTCGGGTGCTGCCCGGACGGGTATGGCTCGCGGGGGGCGTGCCGTCGGGGCGGGTGCTCTCGGGGTCGTGCTGCGGCATGGTCGGTCCTCCGCGCGGTGCGCGCCGCCCGGGTCCTCGGCGGCATCTGCGCAGATGGTGCCGCGCCCGGTCGCACGGCGCAGGTCGAGCAGGCGCGCGGCGGGAATCACGGTGCGGGCCGCGGCGTTGCACCCGTATGCTGGACCCGCTGCGGCCGGCGGCCGGGAGCCCGCGAGGGCGACCGGACGAGGGGCGCGGCGATTGACAACTCCACATGGGGGTGATCGGTTTCGACGGTGATCGTCGAGCCAGGAGAAGCGGGCCGAGGACACACGGTTATCTCGCTAACGATCCGTGTAAACCCATAGGTGCCGATAACAAGCGCACCGACTTCGCCCTCGCCGCCTGAGCGAGCCTCGAAGTCCGTCAGCCTGAGCTAGCTTCCGACTCAGTTCCTGGCGTCATCTAGGGAGCCACTGCTCGTAGCCTTCGTCACGGGGGCTGCGGGGACTTTCACGTGACTGAGCCTGTCCACCACTTGTCTGCGTGATGGTGGGGGCCGAGAAAAGCGCAGCAGACTGCGCCCGGAGAAGTCCTGGTTCCACGTCATCGGACGCGGGTTCGATTCCCGCCACCTCCACTCGAGTGCCGAGAGGCCCGTCCCCGTCCGGGGGCGGGCCTCTCGTGCGTCGTCAGTCATGGGCCGTGCCGGCGGCCGCTCGGCCTGCCGGGGCGGCGGAGCCCGCCCGCGGGACCCGCCGTGCGGGACCCCGCGCGCGGGACCCGCCGCGCGGCTGCGGGGCGCCGAGTCGTCCACAGGTGCCGTGGTCGTGCTCCGTCCCCAGGGCGGGGGTCGGGCGCCGGGGTCGTGTCGGTGGTGGTCGGTAGTGTCGTTCCATGGCATCTGACCTGCAGGAACACTCCGACGGCGACCCGGTCGCGGTCCCGGTGCTGCCGGTCTACGGGCCTGACGGGACCTGTTTGACGGACTTCGGCCCGGACCCCGTCGTGGCGGCGGGTGGGGTGCCGCGCACGGGTGAGCAGCGGCAGGTCGAGGCGATCGCGGCGTGCCCGCCGGGGCCCGAGCTGGACGCCTGGCTGCGAGGGCTGGACCTGCAGGTGCTGTCCTCGAAGATCCTGGTCGAGGTGATCGCCGCGCAGGACCGGGTCGAGAGTCATCAGCACGCCCGCAAGCTGGCCATGGTGGCCGAGCTCGCCTCCCGGGACGAGATGAGTCCGCAGTGGTCCCCTCTGGCCGGTGCGCCCCCGACGCAGGCCTGCGTGGCGGGCGACGAGCTCCAGATGCGCCTCGGGTGGCCGCGGGTGACGGCGACCAAGACCGTGCACCGGGCGCTGGTGCTCGACGGGATGCTCGGTGCGACCCGGCAGGCGTTGGAGGTCGGGCACCTCGACCCCGCCAAGGCCCAGGTGCTGACGGCCGAGCTGGCGGACCTGCCGTTCCAGGTCGCGCACGCCGTGGAGGACGCGGTGCTGCCCGAGGCCGACCAGTGCTCCGTCGCCGAGCTGCGGCAGCGGGTGGCGCGGGAGATCCGGTTGGTCGACCCCGAGGGCGCAGCCGCCCGCCGCGAACGCGCCCGCTGCACCAGGAAGGTCTCCCACCCCCGGCCGCAGCCGGACGGCATGGCCTCCATGTGGCTGGTCCTGGACGCGGCGGACGCGCTGCGCGTCGACGGGGTCCTGACCCACGCTGCGAAGACCGCCAAGGCGCTGGGTGACGACCGGACCCTGGACCAGCTGCGCGCGGATGGTCTGCGCGACCTGGTGGTCGGGGACGTCCCCGCGTCGGATGGTCCGGCGTTCGAGGTCCACCTGTCCCCGGGCCTGCCGGTGCCGCCGGAGCCGCGACGGTCGTGGAACGGGGCGACCATGACCGACCGGGACGGGGTGGTGCTCACGCGCCCGGTCGAGCCGATCCCGATCGCCACGCTCACCCCGCTCGACGACACCGCCGCGCGTCCCGGGCCCGGGGCGAACGACACCGGTTCGCAGGCCGCGACGGTCGCGACCGCGCCTTCGCCGGAGGCGACGACCTCGACCAAGACCCGGACCGCGACCGGGTCCGTGACGACCGGGACCACGGTCGGCACCGACGCCACCGTGCCCGGCGCACCCATCGGAGCCACCGCGCCGGGCGCACCGGCCCGCGCGACCGAGCCCGTTCTCGCGTCCAACCCCGGGGCGACCGCACCCGCGCCCGATCGTCGCGGCTGCACCCGCTGCTCCGGCCGTCCGGGCGCCGAGGTCCGCATCACCATCCCCGCCTCCACCCTGCTCGGCCTGGACGACCAGCCCGCCCACCTCGACGGCCACGGCCCCATCGACGCCGTCCAGGCCCGAGCACTCGCGATCGGCGCGGTCTGGCGGCGAATCGTCACGGATCCCCTCTCGGACCGCGTCTTGGACGTCGGTCGCGAGCGATATCGACCACCCGCCGCCCTGGCGGACCTGATCCGCACCCGCGACAAGACGTGCGCCGCACCCGGCTGCAGGGTCCCGGCCTGCGCCTGCCAGCTCGACCACACCCAGGAGTTCCACTCCCGACCGGGCGGGGACCCCGACGCGCCCCTGGGCGGCACCGACGCGGACAACCTCGGACCGGTCTGCCACCGGCACCACCGCCTCAAGACCGACGGCGGCTTCCGGCTCCGGCAGATCGAACCCGGCCTGTTCGAGTGGATCACGCCCACCGGACACCGGTACCTCACCCGGCCGGGCACGGGGCAGACCCACGACGCCACGGCCGACCCGCACGACGCAGCGCCCCCGTTCTGAGGCGCGCCCCGGAGCGGCGCGTGCCCCGCGTCGCCTCGTGCAGGGCACGTGCCGCGCGTCGCGTGCACGGCGCTGCGTCGCGTACTCGAGCCTCGCTCAGGACGTCGCCGCCGCCGCGCGGTCAGGGGTACCGCTCGAGTCCGGGCAGGTGCGCCCAGGTGGTCATGGCGATCTGGCCCTGGGTCACGTCGACGCCCGTGCCCGTCGGGCAGGTGACGGTCGTGACCTGCTGGGCCCCGAGCACCGTGAACGCCCGGGTGGTCACGAGTCGCCAGCCGCCGTCGTCGTCGCGGCCGAGCGCCCGGGCGACGGCGTACGTGGGGCCGCCCTCGCCGAGCCCCTCGCCGAGCCCGAGGACGTTCCGCGCGGGGCCCGCCACGAGGTCGGCGCCGGCGAGGTGCTGGTCGACGAGGGCCATCGAGGCCGCCGGGTCCGCCGGCCCGGTGGGCTGCGGCGACGGTCCCTGGACCTCGGTCGACGGGGAGGTGGTGCCCGCACCCCCCGATGCGACCGTTCGCCGCTGCGAGCAGCACAACCAGCGCGTGGACCTGCGTGCTCACCCCTCGACGCCTCAGTGCGTCACCGTAGCGGCGCGGCCACGGGTCGCGGGCGGGTTCGGACGGGAGGATGCGCGATCAGTCGTCACCGGCGAGCAACGCGTCCCTGCTCGCCACGAGCGCGTCCCGCAGCGCCATCCGCTCCGCGGCGCCGAGCCTGCCGAGCATCCGTGCCGTCACCTCCGCCACCCGCGACTCCGCCACGGCGAGCGCCGCGGTGCCGGCGGGCGTCGGCGCGACCGCCCGCTCCCGCCGGGGCCCTGGTTCCTCGGCGCGGTCGACGAGACCCTGCCGCTCCATGCCCTGGACGAGCACGTTCATCGACTGCCGGGAGACGAAGGTGCGCCGGGCGAGCTCGGAACCGGTGATGCCCGGCTCCGCGCGCAGGGTGCTCAGGCAGGCGTACTGGGACACGGTCAGCCCGAGCGGGCGCAGCGCCTCGTCCATGCGGTGGTGCAGCGCGGCCTGCGTGGCCTTCAGCAGGATGCCGAGCTCCTTGGCGAGAGCGGCCTCGGTGGCATCGTCCATGTCAGCATCTTGACACATGCACCGGCGTGAGTGTCAGGATGTTGACATGAACACCGCACCCGCCGGCACGACCGGCCCCGACTTCGTCTCCTTCCAGGTCCGCGACCTGGCCGCCTCCGCCGACTTCTACGAGCGCCTCGTCGGCCTGACCCGGCTCCCGGCGTCGAACCCCCAGGCCGTGGTCTTCTCCACCGGCGGCGCCGCCGGAGCGACCGCGTTCGCGGTGCGGGTGCCCTTCCCGGGTGTCGACCTCGATGCGGCAGGGCAGCTCGGCGCCGGGATCGGGGTGTGGTTCCACCAGCCCGACGCGGCGGCGCTGCACGCGCGGCTCGTCGGGGCCGGCGTGCCGATCGTGCAGGAGCCGTTCGAGAGCCCGTTCGGGACGACGTTCTCGTTCCGCGACCCCGACGGCTACGTGGTCACCGTCCACTCGAAGGCCTGACCCGGGCGGCGGCTCGGCCCGGGCGCTCGGCGGCCGTCAGCCGAGCGGGATCTGGTAGTGGATCATCCCGGACCGCGTCGCGACCCGGTCGTAGAGGGCCCGGGCCGTGGCGTTCGACTCGGCGGTCAGCCAGTACACCTTGGCGGAACCGTTCTGCTCGGCCCACGCGCGCACGTGCTCGACGAGCGACCGGCCCGCACCCGCGCCGCGCCCGCCCGGGGCGACGAAGAGGTCCTCGAGGTAGCAGTAGCTCGTCGTGGTCCAGGTCGCGGCGTGGGTCAGCCAGTGCACGAGGCCGACGGCCGCGCCGGAGTCGTCCCGGGCGAGCGCCCCGTGCAGGCCCCAGCCCGGGTCCACGAGCCGGGCGAAGGTGGCGGCCGTCGTCTCCTCGTCGAGGGTGGTCTCGTAGAACGCGAGGTACCCGTCCCACAGCGCGCGCCACGCGGCGCGGTCGTCCGGGGTGAGCGGGGTGACGGTGGCCATCCGCGCAGCGTAGTCAGCCGTCCGCGGCCGCCGCGGCGACGTCCGTCAGCGACGCCAGCTCGCCGTCCAGCCCGCCCGGGTCCTGCACGAGCCGGAGCATCGCCGCGCTCCACGCCGACTGCACCTCGGCCGGCATCGCGTCCCCGGCGCCGAACCGCACGACCTCGGCGCCGGTCAGGTGCTCCGCGACCGACCGGGCCACCGCATCGGGGTAGGCCGAGGCCGGCACGCCGCGGTTGACGGAGGTGTACCCGCCGAGCCCGGCCCACCGCGCCTGCGCGTCGGCGCCGGTCACGTAGGCCAGGAACGACCGGGCGGCCGGGGTGTCCCGCAGCGCGGCGACCAGGTCCGCGCCGACGGTCGTGGCGCCCGCGAGCGCGGGGTCGACGGCCGGGAACGCGAACCAGTCGTAGCCCGTGCCGGGCACGAGGTCGGGGTAGGCCTCGGTCACGAATGCCTGCGCGAACGACGCCATCGGGTAGGCGTACGCCTCCGGCGGGTCGGCGAACACCGGCAGCACGCCCTCGGCGTCCCCGGTCGTCAGGATCGCCTGGACCCCGCCCAGGACCCGCCCGGGCGCGGTCACCAGCGTCAGGAACCGGTCGAAGGACCGCCGGACGCACGCGTCGGTCCAGTGGACCTCGGCGGCCACCCACGCGTCGTAGGTCGCGGGGCCGCAGCCGCCGAGCACGAGCGAGGCCACCCCGTCCGTGAGCGCCCAGCCGCTGCCCGGGCCGCGGGGCGCGACGACCGAGAGCGGCGTCCGCCCGTCGGCGACGGCGTCGCCCGCCCAGGCGACGAGGTCGTCCCAGGTCCCGGGCACGGCGTAGCCGGCGGCGTCGAACGCGGCGGAGGAGTACCAGACCGTGGAGCGGTCGGTGACCTTGACCGGGAGCGCGTAGAGCGCGCCGTCGACGGTCCCGAGGTCCGTCCACGCCGCGGGGTAGTCGCGGGCGACGGCGGCCGGGTCGAGCAGGTCGTCGAGCGGCAGGAGGGCGCCCGCACCGACGAGGTCGCGCAGCAGGCCGGGGTTCGGCAGGACGGCGACGTCGGGCGGGACCCCGTCGGCCACCGCGGCCGCCAGGTCGCCCGCGAGGTCCCGGGACCCGGTCCACGCGACGGTCGCACCGGTGGCGTCCTCCCACGCCCCGGTGACCGCGGCGAAGGCGTCGCGCTCGGGTCCGCTCCACAGGCCGAGGACGGACACCTCCGCGCCGTCGAGGTCCGGCGTCCGGGACGACCCCGACGGCGATCCCGACGACGGCCCCGAGAGGGCTGCGGTCGGGTCCGGGCCGCTCGACCCGGTGCACGCCGCGCCCGACAGGGCAAGCACCATGGTCGCCACGACGGCCACGCGGCGCAGCGTCATGGTCCGCCTCCCGCTTCGCGCTCGGCCCGGCGCCGGGCCACCCGGTCCCGACGTCGCGCACGCTACGCGCACGGCTCGCGGCTCGCGGTGGGCGTCGACCGGTGCACGCGTCGAGCCGCCCGTCACCGCAGGTCGCGCGCCGCCTCCTCGTACCAGCTCAGCCACGCCCGCCCGGCGTCCCCGGTGCGCCGCCGCAGCGCGGTCCGGCGCAGGTCCAGCGGCCGCAGGTCCACCCAGCTCCGCCGGTCGAGGCCCGGCAGCGTCTCGGGAGACCGGGCGTAGCCGCGCCGCCCGTCCTGGTCCCGGGAGGTCAGCCGCACGACGGTGCACCGCCGCCCGCGGGCCGACAGCACCACCACGGGGCGGTCCTTCGCGCCCGTGCCGTCGCGGTACGGCACCATCGCGAACCACACGTCGCCCCGGCGCGCCCGCGGCGCCCCCGCCCGCCCGAGCAGCCGCAGCACGAGCACCACGGCGCCGACGACGAGGACCAGCAGCCACGGGCGGTCGGCGACGAGGTCGGCGAGGACACCGGGCACGATCTGGTCGGTCATGCAGGGGAGTGTCGCAGGCCGGCGCCCCGGCAGGCGTGGCGCAGCCCGCCCGCGGCGCGTGCCGGTCCGGGCCGTCGCTCGCGTTGACGGCCGACCGTCGCGGTCGCTACGTTCTCAGGAACCGGTTTCCCGCCCTGTTCGGGCGGGGTCGCCGCACACCGGGTCCCTGCACGACGACGACGTCGAAGGAGCACGTGTGCGCGCCCGTCCTCGCCCCACCCCGCTCGCCCTCGGAGCCGCGGTGCTCGCGTCCGCGCTCGCCTGCGCGCCGGCCGCCTCCGCGACCTCGGCGCCCGAGCCGGCCACGTCGTCCCCGGCCTCGGCCGGGGACGCCGACCTGCCCCCGGATCCGCCCGCCGAGCGCACCTGGCGGTCGGCCTTCGTCGGGAACGTCTCCGGCTCGGGCGCCAACGCCGGCTCGGTCGAGGTCCTCGACGACGGCTCGGTGCGCCTGACGTCGGTGGACGGGAAGATCGCCGAGTCGGAGGACGGGTTCGTCTACCACTACACCGAGATCGACCCGGCGACGGAGAACTTCACGCTGACCGCGACGTTCCACGTCGACGACGCCTCCGCGGTCGACAACCAGAGCGGGTACGGCGTGATCGCCCTCGACACGTTCGTGCCGGGCAGCAAGGGCGCGCGGTACTTCAACTCCGCGGCGGCCGCGTTCGCCCGGCAGACCGACCCGGAGTCCGGGCAGTTCCGGTACGGCACCGCCGGCGGCAGGTTCGTCTCGGGGTACACCGAGGCGCCCGACGTCGCGTCCACCGCCCGCTCCGTGCGGGACTCCGCCGCGTTCGACTGGGGGTTCCGCTCCGACCTGGTCACCGAGCAGAACGCCAACCCGCCCAAGATCCTGACCGGGGACACCTTCACGCTCACGCTGCGGCGCTCGAACACCGGGTTCCACGCGTGGCTGGGCGACGACGTGGGTCGCCAGGTGATCGCGTACGACCCGGCGATGCTGCTGCAGCAGACCGACGACGCGATGACCGTCGGGGTGTTCGCGGGGCGCAAGGTCCAGGTGACCGTGACGGACCTCAGCCTGACGACCGTGCACCCGGACGACGACGACCCCGCGGACCCGCGCCCGGTCACCCTCCTGGAGCCTGCGCTCGCGCTGGACTCCGCCACCACCACGCCGTCCCGGGACTACGCGCCCGGGTTCACGGCGAACGTCCGGGGGGCGGTGCACGTGCGCGACGCCTCCGGGGCCGTGCTCGGCGGCCCGGTGCCGGTCGTGCCCGGCGTGCCGGCCCGCGTGCCGCTGCACCTGCCGGACGGGCACTCCCACCTCACCGCCGTCCTCGAGCCCGCGCCGGAGGCGGAGCAGGAGCTCGACGAGGGCGTCCGGCTCGCCGGGACGGACCCGGTGCCGCTGTCCGTCGACCTCGAGGTGCGGCGCTACGGGGTGGCCGGTGACGCCCTGCACGTGGCGCCCACGGCGGAGGCGGACGTCGCGGCCGGCGGCCCGCCCGGGTCGCCCGACGGCGCGGGCACCCGTGCGGCCCCGCTCGACCTCGCCACCGCCCTCGCCTTCGCCCAGCCCGGGCAGCAGGTCGTGCTGCGCGGCGGCACCTACCGGCCGGAGCGGGCGGTGGTGATCCCCCGAGGGCGCGACGGGACCGCCGACGCCCGCATCCTGCTGACCTCGGCACCCGGCGAGCACGTCCTGGTGGACCTCTCGGGCTCGCCCGACGGCGGGTTCGTGCTCCGCGGCGACTTCTGGCACGTCCACGACCTCGAGGTCACGAGGGCCCGCGGGCGGCAGAAGGCGTTCTCGGTCATGGGCAACGACAACGTCGTCGAGCGGTTGCACACCCACCACAACGGCAACACCGGCCTGCAGATCTCGGGCGACGACACCGAGCCCCGGTCGATGTGGCCCGCGCGGAACCTGGTGCTGTCGAGCGTGTCGCACCACAACGTCGACCCGGAGCGGAACGACGCGGACGGGTTCGCGGCCAAGCTGACCGTGGGCGACGGCAACGTGTTCCGGTACTGCATCGCGCACCACAACGTGGACGACGGGTTCGACCTGTACGCCAAGTCCACGCTCGGGCCGCACGGGTCGGTGGCGATCGAGCACTCGGTGGCCTACCGGAACGGCTACCTGACGGACGACCCGGCGGAGGTGTCGCCGCAGAGCGGGAAGGGCTTCAAGCTCGGCGGCGAGTCGATCCCGCTGGGCAACGTGCTGACGAGCTCGGTGGCCTACGGCAACGTGACGCAGGGCGTGTCCAGCAACTCGAGCCCGGACGGCACCGTCCAGGGGGTCACCGCGTACGCCAACGAGCAGAACAACCTGACCCTGTCGACGACGACGCACCCGGTGACCGACTACCGGGTGACCGGCTTCCTGTCCGTCGGGCCGCGCGGGGCCGACCAGATCAGCCTCCGCGAGCAGGCCGACACCATCCGGACGGATCCGAGCAACTACCTCGACGGCGTCAACGCGCTCGGGGTGGAGGTGCGGGACGACTGGTTCGTCCACCTCGACACCTCGGTCGCCCCGACGATCGCCGCGGACGGCAGCATCGACATGCACGGGCTGCTGGAGCTGACGGACGCGGCGCCGGCCGGGACCGGTGCGCGGCTGCTGCCGAACCCGGACCCGACGGAGATCGTGCTCGGGCCCGAGCCGGGGGCCCGAGGCCCCGGCGCCCCGGAGGCGCCCGCGCCCGGGCCCGAGGCGCCCGGGCTGGGTGCGGGCGGTCCCGGCGGCGTCGGCGACGCGGTGGACGGGGGAGCCTCGGGCCCGCTCGCGACGACGGGCGCGCGTGCCGGCGCGGCCGTCGCGGTCGCGGCACTGCTGCTCGTGCTCGGCGCCGGGCTGGTGGCTCGCCGGCGGGCCGCGCCGTGACGCGGGAACGGCCCGGTCCCGGGCCGCCTCGCCGGGCGGGGGATCCGCGAGCCGGCGCCGATCACGCCCGGTAGTACACCGCCAGCGGGTACCCGGGCCCCTCGACGACGGTGACCGGCGTCGCGAACACGTCCGACAGCACCGCGTCCGTCATCACCTCGCGCGGCGTCCCCACGTACCGCACCCGGCCCTCGGTCATCGCCACCACCCGGTCGGCGTACGCGGACGCGAAGTTGATGTCGTGCACGACGAGCACCACCGTCTTGCCGAGCTCGTCCGCCGCGCGCCGCAGCCGGGCCATCATCGCGACGGCGTGCTGCATGTCGAGGTTGTTCAGCGGCTCGTCGAGCAGGACGTACTCGGTGTCCTGGGCGAGCACCATCGCCACGTACGCGCGCTGCCGCTGCCCGCCGGACAGCTCGTCGAGGTACCGGTGCTGCAGGTCGGCCAGGTCGAGGAACCCGAGCGCGGTGTCGACGGCGGCCTCGTCGTCGGCGGTGAGCCGGCCCTGGGAGTGCGGGAACCGGCCGAGGCGCACGAGCTGGCGCACGGTCAGCCGGGCGACGAAGTGGTTCTCCTGCCGCAGGATCGCCAGCCGCCGCGCGAGCTCGCGCGGGCGCGCGGTGACGACGTCGAGGCCGCCGACCGTCACCCGGCCGGCGTCGGCGCCGAGCAGCCGACCGACGATCGTCAGCATGGTCGACTTGCCGGCGCCGTTCGGGCCGACGAGGGCGGTCACGCCGCCCGAGGGGATCTCGAGGTCGACCGGCCCGAGGGCGTGGACGTCCCCGTAGGTCTTGGCGACGCCGTCGAGGGTGATCACCGCAGGCCCTTCCGGAGCAGATGGACGAGGAACACGAGCCCGCCGCCGAGCTCGATGATGACCGAGACCAGCCCGGCCGCGTAGAACACGTGCCGCAGCACGAAGTAGGCGAGCAGCAGGGCGGCGCAGGCGACGGCGACGACCATCGGCAGGGTCTGCGCGTGCCGGCTGCTGCCGACGACCTGGTAGGTGAGCATCGCGACGACGAACCCGAAGAACGTCATCGGCCCGACCATCGACGTGGACACGGAGATGAGCACCGCGACGAGCACCAGGGTCAGCAGCACCTCGCGCTGGTGCCGCACGCCGAGGCTGGTGGCGGTCTCGCGGCCCAGCGCGACGACGTCGAGCACGTGGCGCCGCCGCCAGAGCACCGCGCCGACCGCGACGCAGACGAGCGCGCCCCACGGGAGGTACGACGCGTCGGACGCGCTGATGTTCCCGAACAGCCGCGCCGACAGGATGTCGAACTCGCTGGGCGTGAGCAGCCGCTGCATGAACGTGGACAGCGAGCCGAACCCCATGCCGAGGACGACGCCCACGAGCAGCAGCAGGTGCAGGTCGGCCTTCGTCCCGGTGAACAGCCAGCCGTAGAGCAGCGACGCGGCGCCGACCATGACGAGGCTCTGCAGCGCGATCTTCCCGAGCCCGTCGGTCGCCGCGAGGGTGCCGGCGCCGAACAGGAACACCAACCCGGTCTGGATCACCCGGTACATCGCGTCGAAGCCGAGGATCGACGGCGTGAGGATGCGGTTGTTCGTGACGGTGTGGAACACGACCGTCGCCACGCCCTGGCAGAACGCGACCACGAGGATCGTGCCGACCGAGGAGAACCTGCTCCGGACGATGACCCAGAAGCCCGACGACCCGGGCGCGGCGGGGTTGCCGTAGGTGAGGATCCCGACGGCGGCCGTGAGCGCCACCAGCGTGACGACGGCGAGCCGGACGCCGTACGAGCCGGTCACGGCGCGCACCCGCGCGGTCGCGGTGCGCGCGGACGGCCCGGACCCGCCCGGCGGCACGGACACCCCGGCCGGGGCGGCCGACGGCGACGTGGTCGCGGCCTCAGCCACGGCGTCGCACCCGCAGGACCAGGGCCACGAACGCGGCCGCGCCGACCAGGCCGAGGATCATCGCCACCGGCACCTCGAACGGCATCCGCACGGTCCGCCCCGCGATGTCGCACGCGGTGACCAGCGCGACGCCGCCCAGGCACACCCACGGCAGGTTCGACCGCAGGTCGTCGCCGCGCAGCAGGGACACCACGTTGGGCACGACCAGCCCGAGGAACGGCAGGAACCCGACGACGACCGTCGTGACCCCGGACGCGACCGCGACCAGCGCGGTGCCGACGAGGATCAGCCGGTCGTAGCGGAGCCCGAGGCCGGTGGCGACGTCCCGCCCGAGCCCGGCGACGGTGAGCCGGTCGGCGAGCACGAAGATGGCGACGCAGACCGCGGCGACCACCCACAGGACCTCGTACTGCCCGCGCACGATGCTGGTGAAGCTGCCCATGAACCAGGTGCCGAGCAGCTGCAGGTAGTTCGTCGAGATCGCGATCAGCGTGGTGAGCGAGCTGACGACGGCGCCGAGCATGATCCCGACGACCGGCACGACGAGCGTCGAGCGCACCTGCACCCGGCGGAGCACCGCGAGGAACACCATCGTCCCGGCGAACGCGGACAGGCTCGCGAGCACCATCCGGGTGGCGAGGCCCGCCGTGGGCAGCAGGATCACCGACAGCAGCAGCCCGAGCGCGGCCCACTCGCTGGTGCCGCTGGTGGTGGGCTCGACGAACCGGTTCTGGGTCAGCTGCTGCAGCACCAGTCCGCTGACCGCCATCGCGCTCCCCGCCAGCACCAGGGCGAGCGTGCGGGGCACCCGGGTGATGAGGAACATCGCGCCGCCCCCGTCTGCGCGCAGGTCGTAGACGCCGACGAACAGCGACGCGACGACGAGCGCCAACGTGACGAGCCCGGCGACGAGCAGCGGCGCGACGGAGCGCCACCCCGGACGGGTGCCCGGGGCGGCGCTCGCGGTGTCGGTCGCGAGGGTCACGCGGCGTCGGTGAACGCCTGGGCGACCTGCTCGTAGAGCGCGGTGTACGCCTGGATGTCCTCGGTGAGGTAGAAGTCGGGGTCGAGGTAGATCACCTGGTCCTGCGCGACCGCGGTCACCCCGGCCAGCGCCTCGGAGCCGCCGATGAGCTCGGCCGCGGGGCGGTACTCGCCCTCGCCGACGCCGGCCCCGTCGCGGTCGAGCACGATGATCCAGTCGGGGTTCGCCGCGGCGATCGCCTCGACGCTGATGTCGTCGCCGTGCGAGGTGTCCTCCGCGGCCTGCTCGATCGCCGGCCGCAGGCCGAGCGTCGGGAACAGGGTGCCGATGCTGCGGCCGGTCACCGGGGCGCTGTAGGAGATCTCGCCGCCGGAGGTGATCAGGCCGACGACGCTGGCCTCGCCGTCGTACGCCTCGGTGGCGTCCGCGACCGCCTGCTCGTAGTCCGCGACGACCTGCGCGGCCTCGTCCTCCCGGTCGAAGATCTGACCCAGGGCCTCGACCTGGCGCACGAGCTCGGCGGACTGCTCCTCGCCGTCCCGCGGGTGCAGCTCGACGACGACGGCGTCCGGGTTCTGCGCCACGATGTCGTCGTAGCTGTCGGAGAACCGGTAGCCGCCGATGATGAGGTCGGGCTCCGCGGCGACGATCGACTCCAGGTTCGGCTCGCGGTGCGTGCCGACGTCGAGCACCGCGTCGTCCTCGGTGTACTCGGGCCACAGGCCGTCGCCCATGATCCCCTTCGGTGCGGCGACCAGCGGGACGTCCCACGCGGACAGCGTCTCGAAGACGTGGTTGTCCAGCGCGACGACGCGCTCCGGGTTCACGGGCACCTCCACGGTGCCGTGGTTGTCCTCGATGGTGACGGTGGTGGCGGCGGCGGTGGTGTCCGCGTCGGCGGCCGGCGACTCCGCCTCGGCGGTCCCGCCGCAGGCGGCGAGGACGAGGGCGAGCGGGGCGGCCGTGAGGACGGCGGCGAGCCGGCGGGTGCGGGTGGGCATGGGTGTGGCTCCTCGATGGAGTCGGTGAACGGGACGCTGCGGCCGAAGTAAGGCGAACCTATCCTTACTCGTGCCTGTCACGTCAACCTCGGTCCGACGGGCAGACTGGCTCGCGTGACGCCCCCCGCCCTGCACGTCGGCCTCGACCTCGCGTGGTCCACCGGGGTGACCGGCCTGGCGGTGGTCGACGACGCGGGCCGGCTGCTCGGCTCCGGCTCGTGCCGCACCGACGACGAGATCGCGGCGTGGCTGGCCCGGCTCGACGCGCCCGTCGCGGTCGTCGGCGTCGACGCCCCGCTGGTCGTCCCGAACGCCACCGGCCAGCGCGAGGCGGAGCGGGCGATCGGCCGGGCGTTCGGCGCCTACGGGGCCTCCGCGCACACGGCCAACCGCGGCACGTTCGGGGGCGCGGACCCGCGGGCCTGGCGGTTGGCGGAGCGGTTCGGCTGGGCGACCGACCCGGGGACGCCGGTCGGCGGCGGGCGCACGGTGTGC
Organism: Cellulomonas sp. PS-H5; assembly: GCF_019265565.1. Lineage (NCBI taxonomy): Bacteria > Bacillati > Actinomycetota > Actinomycetes > Micrococcales > Cellulomonadaceae > Cellulomonas > Cellulomonas sp. PS-H5. The sequence continues at coordinate 51,873 of NZ_JAHVCI010000009.1, read as the reverse complement.
CTCGAGGTGTACCCGCACCCGGCGCTGGTCGCGCTGTTCGGGCTGCCGTACCGGCTGGACTACAAGAAGGGTCCCCGGGAGCGGCGGCAGCCGGGCTTCGCCGCGCTCGTGGCGCACCTGGAGTCGGTGCCCGGGCTGCGCGCCGCGGAGAGCCCCCGGTGGGCGCACCTGCGGGGCGTCGTCGCCTACCCCGGGCCCGGCGACCTGGACCGGGTCGAGGACGAGCTCGACGCGGTGGTGTGCGCGCACCTCGCGTGGCTGTGGCACCACCGGCCCGGGTCGCTCGAGGTGTACGGGAGCGCGGCGGGCGGGTACGTCGTGGCGCCGCCGCCGCCCGCGCACCCGGCCGTGCGGCCCCCGCGGGTCACCGGCCGAGCGTGACCCCGTCGGCGTCGAGGTCGAGGAACGCCGCCATCCGCGCGCCCTCCGCGAGCACCTCGTCCTCGACGCCCGCGGGCAGCGGGACCAGCGGGTGCACCGCGAGCGAGCCGTCGGCCACGGTCCAGGTCGCCGCGACGAACCCGTCGACCAGCACCGTGGCGTGCACCATGGAGTAGCCGGGCATGACCGTCGTCCGGTGCTCCTCGGGGAGCAGCCGCGTGCGGTCGCGGTGGCCGAGGACCGCGTTGTCGAACGCCGCGAGGAACCGCACCGGCGCCGGGGCGTCCTCGTCGGCCAGCCCGGCGTCCGCGAGGTCGAGCAGCTCGGCGCCGTCGGGGCCGCGGTACGTGCGGAGCCCGGCACCCGGGTCGTCGCGCAGCGCGTCGGTCAGCGGCCGCAGCCGGGTCAGGCCGGTGTACGCCTGCACGTCCATGATCGTCGCCGGGCCGAAGGCCGCGAGGTACCGGCGGACCAGCGCGCCCGGGTCGGCATCGCCCACCGGACGGCCCAGCCACGCGGCCGCGTCGGCGACCCGGATCGACCGCCGGCTCCACCACGAGCCGAACGCCGACGTCGAGGGCCCGTGCACCACCGGTGACCGGGCCTCGACCGCCGCGGCCAGCACCGCACCCCGGCGGCCGGGCCAGCGCGCGGCCAGCGCGGCGGCGAGATCCTTCCGCGGCACCAGGTCCGCTCCGAGCACCTCGCGGGCCAGCGCGACGAGCTCCGCGGGGTCGATCCCGTCGGTCTCCCGGCGGTAGTACGTGGAGCGCGCCAGGCCGTGGAGCACGGGCGCGACGGTCGGCCGGAGCCACGCGTAGTCGTCGGCGGTGACGAGGTGCTGGGTGCCGCGCAGCAGTGGTCCCCGGACCAGGGTCCGGGCCTCGACCGCCGCCTCGAGGTCCGCGCGCGCGAAGCAGGCGACCCGGGACCACAGGCCGGCGAACACCCAGTTCGGCTCCTGGGCCTGGATCGCGAGCAGCCGGGCGACCGCGTCGGCGACCGGGACCTCGGCCCGCGCGTCGAGCAGCTGCCGGCGCAGCAGGGTGCGGTTGAGCCGGCGCAGCGTGAGCGTCGTCGAGGTCACCCCGGCATCGTGCCGTGCCCGGCCATCGCGGTCACCCCGCCGGCGGCACGTTCTGGTTCCGCCGGAACAGGTTGTCCGGGTCGTAGACCGCCTTGGCCGCCGCGAGCCGGTCCCACGTCGCGCCCGGGTACGCCGCGCGCACCCGCTCCGGCCCCTCGTCGCCGAGGAAGTTCACGTACGCCCCGGCGTCGCCCTGGTCGAGGAGGGCCGCGGTGCCCTCGACCCACGCGGTGCGCTCCGCCCGCTCGGCCGGCCCGGTCACGAACGCGGCGACGTTGCCCATCAGCCGGCTCGACCGGTGCGCGAACGCGGTCGCGTCCGCGGGCACCCGCCCGATCGCCCCACCGAGCGCGCGGAGCTGGACGACGCGCGTGCCGTCGAGCGCACCCAACCGGTCGATGACCGCCTCCGCCAGCGGCAGGTCGACGTGGTCCAGCAGCAGGGTCCGCGCCACCGCGGTCGGGTGGTACTCGGGGTCGGCCGGCGGGAACAGCTCGGGGTAGGCGACCGGCCGGACCAGGTCGGCGATCGGCTCGGCGAGCGCCCGGATCGGCGCCAGGGCGGCGTCGGCGGCCCCCGGCGGCCCGGACCAGCAGACCAGCGCCATGACGACGAGCGAGCCGTGGTGCTCGGCCGGGACGAACGGCAGCGGCGGGCAGGGCATCACGTTGACGATCGCCGTGAGCTCGTCCGGCCCGGACTGCAGCGCGCCCAGGAACCCCGCGACCACCGACGCCGACGCGGGCAGCAGCAGCATCCCGCCGGTCACGCCGTCGAGCGGGTGCAGCCGGAACCGGAACCGGGTCACGACGCCGAGGTTGCCGCCGCCCCCGCGCAGCGCCCAGAACAGCTCCGGGTGCTGCTCGGCGTCCGCACGCACCACGCGGCCGTCGGCGAGCACGACGTCCGCCGCCAGCAGGTTGTCGACGGTGAGCCCGTGCGCCCGGGACAGGAACCCCACGCCGCCACCGAGCGTGATCCCCGAGACGCCGACCGACCCGGTGTCCCCGAACCCGATCGCGAGCCCGTGCGCGGCGGTCGCGGCCGTGGTCTCCCCGGCGGTCGCGCCGGCCTCGACCCAGGCGGTGCGGTTCCCGGGGTCGACGTCGACCGCGCGCATGTCCCGGAGGTCGATGACGAGGCCGTCCTCGACGGTGCCGTGGCCGGCCCCGCTGTGCCCGCCGCTGCGGACCGCCAGCGGCAGCCCGGCGTCCCGGGCGAACGCGACCGCGGCGGCCACGTCGGCGTCGTCGAGCGGTCGTGCGACGACGGCGGGACGGGGGTCGACGCCGCCGAGCACGACCACCCGGAGGGCGTCGTACTCGGGGTCGTCCGGCAGCACGACGCGGCCCGAGAACCGGGTCCGGAGGCTGTCGAGGTCCTGGGTGCTCACCGATGCGGTCATGCGGGCGCTCCTTCGCGCTGCGGCTGGTGCGGCGGCGGGGACGCCTCCCAGCGTTCTCCCGGTCGTGGCGGGGAGGCAAGGGGTTTCGGGGCGGTCCCGGCGCGCGGCCGCGGGGCCTTTCGTACGCTGGCGCCATGGACCTGCGGTTCCGCGGCGAGATCATCCACTGGCGCGGCCCGGCGCCGTACCACTACGTCGCCGTCCCGGGGCCCGAGGCGGACGAGCTGCGGGCCGCGTCGTCGCTGGTCTCGTACGGCTGGGGCGTCATCCCGGTCGCCGTGACGCTCGGTGGGACCCGGTGGGAGACGTCGCTGTTCCCGAAGGACGGCGGGTACCTCGTGCCGATCAAGACCGCGGTGCGGCGGGCCGAGGGCGTGGACCTCGGCGACGAGGTGGAGCTGCGGCTCCGCGTCGAGGTGCGCTGAGGTGGCGGGGGAGCGGTCGCGCGCCGCGGCCACGCTGCCGTGGCTGGTCGCCGTCGCGGGCGTCGTGCTGACGGTGGTCGGCGTGTGGTTGCTGACCCGCCCCGTCGTCGCCTGGTTCGCCTACGCGCCGCTGAGCGGCGACGCGCTCGTGCCGAGCCCGCGCCCGTCCGTCGCCGGGATCGTCGCGCTCGGGCTCGGGTGCGCGCTGTGGGGCGGGGCGCTCGGCGCGCTGCTCGTCCGCCGGCGGGGCGGCGCGGTCGGGGACCCGCCGGCCTGACGAGCGGCGGTGCGGGCGGCGCTCGTAGAGTCGGTGGCGCGCCCCGGTCACCGGGCGCACGTCACCGTCGACCCGAAGGACCAGCATGAAGACCTTCACCCTGCCCGGCACCGACATCGTCGCCCCGAACGTGATCCTCGGCCTGATGCGCATCCAGCAGAAGTCCGACGACGAGGTCCGGGAGCTGGTCCGCGCGGCCCGCGACGCGGGGATCGCGTTCGTCGACCACGCCGCCGTCTACGGGGACGAGAAGCACGGCTGCGAGGCCCGGTTCGCCGAGGCGCTCGACCTGACGCCGTCGCAGCGCGACGAGTTCGTCATCCAGACCAAGGCCGGGATCATCAAGGACGGCCCGTACTTCGACTTCTCGTACGAGGAGATCGTGTCCTCGGTCGAGGGCTCGCTGCGCGCGCTGCGCACCGACCACGTCGACATCCTGCTGCTGCACCGCCCGGACGCCCTGGTCGAGCCGGACGAGGTCGCCCGCGCGTTCGACGAGCTCTCCGCCGCCGGCAAGGTGCGCGCGTTCGGCGTCTCCAACCACACGCCGCAGCAGATCGAGCTGCTGAAGAAGTCGGTGCAGCAGCCGCTCGTGGTCAACCAGCTGCAGCTGAGCATCACGCACGCGCCGCTGATCGCGCAGGGCGTGGCCGCGAACATGGCGGCGCTCGACCAGTCGATCTCGCGGGACAACGGCCTGCTCGACTACTGCCGGCTGCACGACATCACCGTGCAGGCGTGGTCGCCGTTCCAGAAGGGGTTCTTCGACGGGGTGTTCCTGGAGGACCGGGAGACCTACGGCGAGCTGAACGCGGCGATCGACCGGCTCGCGGAGAAGTACGGCGTGACGCCGACCGGCATCGCGGTCGCCTGGATCACCCGGCACCCGGCGCAGATGCAGGTCGTCCTCGGGACGACGACCCCGTCGCGCGTGACCGAGTCGGCGGCGGGGTCCGAGGTGCCGCTGACGCGGGCGGAGTGGTACGAGCTGTACCGCGCGGCGGGGCACACCGTGCCGTGATCCACAGATCTCCAAGACGGGGTCCCGCACGCATCCCACCGTGAATACCATGGTGGGATGAGCACGCAGATCGCGGTCAGGCTGCCTGACGAGATGGTCCAGGTCGTCGACGCCCTCGTCGCATCCGGGCGGGTGCGGAGTCGCGCGTCGATCGTCGAACGCGCGCTGGCCCGGGAGATCCGGCGCATGGAGACCGAGCGCGACGTCGCGATCCTGCGCGGCGACCCGGCGCCGGACGACCTGGCCCCGCTCGCGGCGTGGGCGGCTCGTCAGCCGCTGGACCTCGACTGATGCGGGCGATCCATCTCGCGTCGCTGGACAAGACGCGTCCCGTCCTCGTGCTCACCCGCGAGCCCGTGCGCCCGTTCCTGCGCCACGTGACCGTGGCTCCGATCACCTCCCGGGTACGTGGCCTCACGACCGAGCTGCCCGTGGGGCCGGAGAACGGCCTCGACCAGGCCTGCGTGGTGTCCTGCGACAACGTCACGACCATCCCCGTCGAGCTGCTCGGCCGGGAGGTCGGCGCCCTGCTCCCCACTCAGGAGCACCTGCTCACCCGGGCTCTGGCGGGGGCGTTCGACCTGCAGCCGGACTGAACGGCTCGCATGTCGGCGGGGTGCGGCAGCATCGGGGCATGACCTTCGACTTCGAGGCCCCGCTCTGGCTGTGGGAGGCCCGGCGCGCCGAGCGCTGGACCTTCGTCAGCGTGCCGGAGGACGCGTCCGACGAGATCCTCGAGCGGGCCGGCGCGTTCGCGCGCGGGTTCGGGTCGCTGCGGGTCGAGGTGACCGTCGGCGGGACCACCTGGCGGACGTCGATCTTCCCGGACGGCGGGAAGCGGGCGTACTCGCTGCCGATCAAGAAGGCGGTGCGATCAGCGGAGCGCCTGGAGGTCGGCGGGTCCGTGCGGGTCCGGCTGCGGGTGCTGGACGTCTGACACCCGGCGGGTGTCAGGGCCTCTCTGCTGCCCAGGGGTCGACCAGGACGAGCCCGAGCCCGACGAAGTCCCGGGTGTTGCGCGTGGCGAGGCGCGCGCCGTGACCGGCGCAGATGGCGGCGATCATTCCGTCCTCGGTGCTGAGCGGGTGCCCGGCGGCGCGGCGCGCCACGTGCATCGTGGCGAACCTGCGCGCGGCGGCGGCGTCGTACGGGAGCACGTCGTCCTCGAACGCCGCCGCGACCGCCTCCACCGCGAGCAGCAGCTCGTCCCGTCGTCGGCCCTTAGGGAGGCGCTCCGCGCCGACCAGGAGCTCACCGACGCTCACCGCGGTGATCGCCACGGGCTCCTCGAGTTCCTCGAGCCACGCGAGCACGTGCTCGTCCGGCTGGGCGCGCAGCGGCTCGGAGAGGACGTTCGTGTCGAGGACGATCATCCGAGGTCCAGGTCGCGCGGCTGCCCGCGCTCGGGGAGCTCGAGGTCGGGCCCGCGCAGGTCGCGTGTCGCGTCGAGCCACGACCGCGCCAGCGAGGTCTCGCGCACGGCGGCGGTCAGGATCGCCCGCGCCTCGGCCTCCATCGACCGCTGGTGCCGGGCGGCGCGCAGCTTCAGCCGGCGCTGCACGTCGTCGTCGAGGTTGCGGACCGTCACCGTGCCCATGGGCACCTCCCCAAGTCGTGTGCTGTCAATGCTAGCAACGACTGCGGGTCGGGAGGCTGCAGGTCAGGCCGCGAGGTCGACCACGCGGGCGGGCACCGGCTCGACCGCGACGGCCGGCACCTCCGCGACCTGGGCCGCCGCCCGCTCCGCCGCCTCGCGCTGCCGCTGCCGGCGCGCCTTCAGCACCACGGAGACCGCGTGCGCGCCGACCACGGCCCACACGGCATTCGTGACCACCGACGGCCACACCCCGCTGCTCGCGGCGACCAGGCCCATGAAGAGACCCGACACGACGTTCGCGAGCTGGTAGCGCCCCGACGTGGGCGCCCACTTCCCGCGGGTGACGAGGACGTAGGCGACGAGGCACGTGACCGCGCCGACCCAGCCGAGCGCGGTGACGAGAGCGGACACGGGCGTACTCCTGGCAAGGCAGAGGGGTGGGTGGAGGGCCGGCCGCGCGGGGTCCCGCGGTTCGCCGGCAGCAGAATCATGCGGCCAGATCGGGTTCAGCACAATCGAATGATGTTGCGACAGGGGTGCAGCAGAACTGAATTAGGATGAAACGGTGCCGACCGACCCGCGCCGCCTCGCCGTCCTGCTCGCCGTGCACCGTGCCGGCGGGGTGCTCGCCGCCGCCGACCTGCTGCACGTGACGCCCTCCGCCGTGTCCCAGCAGATCGCGCGACTGGAGTCGGAGGAGGGGGTCGCGGTGCTCGACCGCAACCCCCGCGGCGCGACCCTGACGGCCGCCGGCCGGATCCTCGCGGAGGCCGCCGAGCGCATCGAGTCGGAGCTCGTCGAGGCGCGGAAGTCGCTCGCGGAGCTGGGCGGCGAGCTGTCCGGCCGGGTCACGGTCGCCGCGTTCCAGACCGCCATCCGGGCCGTGATCGCCCCGGCGTTCGCCGTCGTCGCCGAGCACCACCCCGGCATCGAGCTCCTGATCGAGGAGCGCGAGCAGGGCGAGTCGATGCGCCGGCTCCGGGAGGGGGACGCGGACATCGTGCTGCTGGAGCGGGACGAGGACGCGGACACGCACGTCCCGCGGGGGCAGCGCGACGTGGTGCTGCTGGAGGAGCCGTGGCGGCTGGTGCTGCCGGGTGCGGTGGCGACGCCTACGCAGCTGTCCGATCTGGCGGGCGTGACCTGGCTCGCGGCGGAGCCGCAGACCGCCGCGGCGCGGGCGATGGGCCGGGTCACCGCGGCGCTCGGCCCGGTGACCTCGCGGCACCTGTACTACGACTTCGACGTGGCGCTCGCGCTCGTGGCCGCGGGGCAGGGCGTCGCGCTGCTGCCCGCGCTGGCGCTGCAGGGCGAGCTGCCGGACGGCGTCACGGTGGCGACGGTGCCGGGGCTCGGGTCGCGACGGCTGGTCGCCCGGCACCGCGCGACCCGCCGCGAGCCCGGGCCGGCGGTGGTGGCGGTGATCGACGAGCTGCTGGCGGTGGCGTCCGGGATCGACCCGGTGTGACGCCCGCCGGGCGGCCCGGCCACCCCGCCCCTAGGCTCCGGCGCATGGACTGCGACGTCGTGGTGGTCGGGGCCGGGCTGGCCGGGCTGACCTGCGCGCGGACCCTGCACGCGCGCGGGCTGGACGTCCGGGTGCTGGAGGCGGGGCCGGCCGTGGGCGGTCGGGTGCGCAGCGAGCAGGTCGACGGGTTCACCCTCGACCGCGGGTTCCAGGTCATCAACCCCGCGTACCCGGCGCTGCGGGAGGTGGTCGACGTCGACGCCCTCCGGCTGCAGCCGTTCCTGCCCGGCGTCGCCGTGCGGCGGGACGACGGCCTGGCGGTGCTCGCGGACCCGCGGCGCGCGCCGGCGCGGCTGCGCGAGACGCTCGGCAGCGGCTACGTCCGGGTCGGGGAGCTCGCGGCGCTCGCGCGCTGGGCGGCCCCGGCGCTCGGACCCGTGCGCGCGCTGGAGGACGGGTCGGACGCCACGCTCGCGGAGTCGCTGACCGCGGCCGGGGTCGACGGGCGGCTGCGGCACGAGGTGCTGGAGCCGTTCCTCGCGGGGGTGCTGGCCGACGAGTCCGGGGCGACGTCGGCGACGTTCGCCCGGCTGGTGGTGCGGTCGATGCTGCGGGGGACGCCGGGGCTGCCGGTCGGGGGAGCCGGCGCGCTGCCCGCGCTGCTCGCGGAGGGCCTGCCGCACGTGACGACCGGCGCCCGGGTCGCGGCCGTCGATCGGGTCGACGGCGGCCGGGCGGTGCGGGTCGGGGGCAGCCGGGTGCGGGCGCGGGCGGTGGTCGTCGCGGCGGACCCGGTGACGGCGGCCGACCTCGCCGGGGTCGAGGCGCCGCCGATGCGTGGCCTCACGACGACCTGGTGGGCGGCCGAGGGCATCCCGCGGGTCGACGCGGTCGTGGTCGACGGACGGTGGCGCGGGCCGGTGGTGGACGCGGCGCTGATCTCCGCGGCCGCCCCGTCGTACGCACCGGCGGGCGCCCAGCTGGTGCAGGCGACGTCGGTGCTGCCGTCGGGCCCGTGGGACGCCGCTGCCCGCCCCGACCCGGCCGAGGTGCGGCGCCAGGCGGGGGAGATGCTCGGCGTCGACCCGCGGGGCTGGCGCGAGCTCGCGACGCACGAGATCGCGCACGCGCTCCCCGCGGCGACGCCGCCGCTCCGGGTGCGGCAGCCGGTCGACCTGGGCGACGGGCTGTACGTGTGCGGCGACCACCGGGACACGCCGTCGCAGCAGGGCGCGATCGCGTCGGGCCGGCGCGCGGCGCGGGCGGTGGCGCGGCGGCTGCTCGGCGCGTGACGCGGGCTCATCCCCTCCCGATCCTCGCGTTGCCCCCGGATCGATCAGCCGGCGGTGCGAGAACCGGGTGGGGACCGGGGTCGGGGCGCCCTGGCGCCGGCCTCGGCGACCGCGGCGCCGTGAACACGAACCGGCGCTGGACCTGGAAGCTCACGAGGTACAGCGCCGCCTCGGTGGCGACCTTCGCCGGCAGCAGGCCGACGCCGAGGGCCGTGAGCCCCGCCAGGAGCAGGTAGCCCGCGCCGAGCAGCAGGACGGCGAGCGTGGCGTACCGCGCGGCGGCCCGGCCCCACGGCGCGCGGCGGGTCGCGCGGCAGCCGTCCGGTCCGCTCCGGCCGGTGCGCCCGAACACGAGCCGCCGGTTCACCGCGAAGTTCACCCCCGCGCTCAGCACGCGCGCCCCGAGCGCCGAGGTCGCCAGCGACCCCGTCGCCGCGTGCAGCGCCAGCAGCGCCACGGTGTCGACCGCGAACGCCGACAGCGACGACAGCGAGAACAGCAGCAGCGGCGCGAGCACCCGCGCCGAGTCGGCGAGCGGCCGGAAGTGCGAGGACGCGTTGCCCTCCAGGTAGATGGTGGCGATCTCGACCTCCTCGACCGGCTGCCCCTCGGCGGCGGCGCGCAGCAGCAGGTTCTGCTCGTACTCGAAGCGCTCGCCGCGCACGGTCCGCAGCCAGGGCAGCAGCGCGGCCGGGTAGCCGCGCAGGCCGGTCTGGGTGTCGCGGAGCCGCAGCCCGGTGGCGAGGTGGAACACCCGGGCGGTGACCCGGTTGCCGAGCACCGACCGTGCCGGGACCCGCCCGGTGAACGCCCGCACGCCCAGCACGGTCGCGGGCCGGGCGGCGGGCTGGGCGTCCAACGCGGCGGCCACCCGGAGCACGTCGGCGACCGAGTGCTGCCCGTCGCTGTCGGCGCACACGACCGGCTCGCCGGGGTGGTGCCGCTCGGCGTGGGCGAACCCGGTCTTGAGCGCGCAGCCCTTCCCGCGGTTGCCCGGGTGGGTCAGCACCGTGCAGCCCTGCGCGCGGACCCGGTCGAACAGGGGGCGGTACGCCGGCCCGGAGCCGTCGTCGACCACCAGCACGCGCACGCCGGGGGCGGAGGCCCGCAGGTCGCCGACCAGCCGCACCAGGCGCTCGTCGGGCTCGTAGGCCGGGACCAGGACGATCACGGCTCAGCCCCCGATGTACAGGATGTCGGAGGTGCCGCGCTCGGTGCCGTTGCCGAGCGGGTCGTTCACGAGCGCGCCGTCGAAGTACATGGTCGAGGAGCCGCCGCCGTCGATGTTGTACGCGGTGGTGGCGCCGAGGGACTGCATGATCTCCGCCAGCCCGGTCATGTCGACGCCCGCCGAGTAGCCGGGGGAGCGGCCGTCCACGACCACGAACACCAGGTGGTTGTCGTCGACCACGCCGACGGCGGTGCGCGGCTGCTCGCCCTGGATCGAGTGGTTGCCGACGTTGGTGTCGACCTCCACGTCCTCGATGCCGTCGACGACCTCGCCGCCGGAGACGAGCGCCGGCCCGAACGACAGGGTGTTCCACACCCCGTCCGCCACCAGCGCGTCGGCCGTCGTGGCGGTCTCGTCGTAGACCTCGACGTGGCCGTCCGTGTAGAAGGCCAGCCCCTCGCGGGCGCCCTCGTCGCGGTAGACGACGCCGTTCCGGATCACGATGCCCGTGTCCCGGAACCCGTAGTAGTCGCCGTTGATCGCGAACACCGCGTCGTTGTCCTCCGCGATCGCGGACGTGGTCGCGGTGATGTTGGTGCCGAACTGGTTGTTCGCGAAGGCCGAGCGGAGCACGGTGGCGTCCGACACGGTCACGTCGGCGACGTAGTACGTGACCTGGTCGTCGCCGCTGCCGGTCACGACGGTCGAGATGCTGATGCTCGCGTCGTCGGACTCGTAGGTGGTGCCCGTGACGGTCGCGTCGGCGTCGGCGTCGGTCGGCGCGGCGTCGGCCGTCGTGCCGTTCTGCGCGGCCTCGTACGCCTGGACGTCCGCGATCTCCACGTGGTCGATCACGAACCGGTCGAGGGCCCAGGCGGACCCGCCGCCGACGGCGAGCAGCAGGACCAGCGTCGAGACCAGCAGGGACCGGCGGAGCCGGCGGCGGCGCGGGGGCCGGCCGGTGGCTGCGCCGTCGGGTCGGGTGCGGGGGTGTCGGGTCATGCGGACAGGTCTACGGAGCCGGTCCAGGGCCTCCCGGTGCGGGCGCTGTGCGCGCCGTGTGAGCGGGCGGGCGGGTCGGCGGGCGCGCCGGTCGCGGCGTCACACGCCCGCGCACACGCCGCGGGGGTTCCGTGGTCCGCATCCGGGCACCGGCACGAGGGCCGGGCCCCAGGGCGAGGAGCAGGTGGACGAGATGATGACGATCGTCGGGGGAGCGCGCGCGACGGACGACGCGGCCGTGACGGCCCTCAAGCAGCGGCACCGGGCGATGTGGGCGCTGGGCGACTACCCGGCGCTCGCGGCCGAGGTGGTCGGCGGGCTGGGGCCGGTGCTGGTCGACGCGGTGGGCGTGCGTCCCGGGGAGCGGGTGCTCGACGTGGCCGCCGGGACGGGGAACGCGGCCGTGCCCGCGGCGCTCGCCGGGGGCCGGGTGGTGGCGTCGGACCTGACGCCCGAGCTGCTCGACGCGGGGCGCCGGGCGGCGGAGGCGCGGGGGATCACGCTGGACTGGCGGGAGGCGGACGCCGAGGCGCTGCCGTTCCCGGCCGGGGCGTTCGACGTGGTCACGTCGTGCATCGGGGTGATGTTCGCCCCGCGGCACGAGGTCGCCGCCGCGGAGCTGCTGCGGGTGTGCCGGCCGGGCGGCCGGGTGGGGCTGGTCGCGTGGACGCCGACCGGGTTCATCGGGCGGCTGTTCGCGACCATGAAGCCCTACCTGCCGGCGCCGCCGCCGGGCGTGCAGCCGCCGCCGCTGTGGGGCGACGAGGCGCACGTGCGGGGTCTGCTCGGCGCCGGGGTCGAGGACGTCCGGGTCGAGCGCCGGTCGCTGCCCGTCGAGGCGTTCGGCACGCCGGAGGCGTTCCGCGACTACTTCGCGAGCCGGTACGGCCCGACGATCGCCGCGTACCGGGCCGTCGCGGACGACCCGGCCCGCACGGCCGCGCTCGGCGCCGACCTGGTCGCGCTGGCCCGGGACGCCGCCCGGGGCAGCCGCGGCGGGGGGACGTCGCTGGAGTGGGAGTACCTGCTGCTGACCGCGCGCCGGACGGGCGCCGGCGCGTCTTGACGGCGGCGAGACGACGGCGGCAGTGTGAGACAGGTCACATCATGCCGTCGTCCCGGACAAGGAGCCCGTCATGCCCACGCGCCTCAACCCGTACCTCGGCTTCCGTGACAGCGCGCGGGAGGCCATGGAGTTCTACCGGTCCGTGTTCGGCGGCGAGCTCACCGTCAGCACCTTCGGGGACTTCCAGGCCAGCGACGACCCGGCCGAGAAGGACAAGGTCATGCACTCCCAGCTCGAGACGCCCGGCGGCCTCGTGCTCATGGCGTCGGACACCCCGAACGCCATGCCGTACACCCCGGGCGACAACTTCTCGGTCTCGCTCAGCGGCGGCCCGGACTCCGAGGCCGAGCTCCGCGGCTACTGGGACAAGCTGTCCGACGGGGGCAACGTGGTCGAGCCCCTGGCCACGGCCCCGTGGGGCGACGCGTTCGGGATGGTGGCGGACAAGTTCGGCACGATGTGGCTCGTGAACATCGCGGGCGACGCGGGCTGACCCCGGGGGCGGTCGCACTGCTCGGCCCGCCGCAGATCCGGCGGGCCGAGCCGCACCCGCCTGCGCCACCGGGCCCGCGCGGGAGCAAGGCGTGGCTGCTGCTCGCCTACCTGGTGCTGGCCGGCCGCGGGGTGCCGCGGAGCCGGCTGACCGGCCTGCTGGTCGGTGACGCGGACGACCCCGGGGCGGCGCTGCGGTGGAACCTGTCGCAGCTCCGGCGCGCGCTCGACGGCCTCGCGGACGTGGGCGGGGACCCGCTCGTGCTGGACCTGCGGCCCGGCACCGTCGTCGACGTCCGGGTGCTCGCGTCGGGGGCGTGGGCGGACGCCCTCGCGCTCCCGGGGTTCGGCGGCGGGCTGCTGGAGGGGCTGACCCCGCGGGGCAGCGCCGCGCTCGAGCTGTGGCTCGCCGCGGAGCGCGAGCGGGTCGCCGGTCTGACCGCGGCGATCCTGCACGAGGCCGCGCACGCCCGGCTGGCCCGGGGCGACGCGGCGGGGGCCGTCGACCTCGCGGCGCGGCTGGTCGCGGCCGAGCCGCTGGCGGAGCGCGGGCACGAGCTGTGGGCCCGCGCGCTGGTCGCGGCGGGGGACCGGGCCGGCGCCGAGCGGCGGGTGGCCGAGTGCCGGGCGCTGTTCCGGCGCGAGCTCGGGGTCGAGCCCTCGCCGAGCCTGGCGGCGGCGCTGCGCTCGCGCGACCTCGCCGGTCTCGGTCCGCGGGTCCCGGGTGCCGGCGGGCGGCGGGGCGGGACGGGGCTGACCGCGTCCGGCACGCCCGGCACGCCCGCCGCGGTCGACGCCGCCGTCGAGGGCGGCGAGGGTGCCGCGCACGTCGGGGCGTACGAGCGCGCGATCGACCTGCTGCGCGCCGGGGTGGACGGGGCCCGGGACCTCGGCGACGACGCCCGGCTCGCGACCGCGCTGGGCGCGCTCGGCCGGGTCCTGGTGCACGGCGTCCGGGGGAGCGACGAGGAGGCGGTCGCGGTCCTGCACCAGGCGCTCGTCGCGGCGCGGCGCAGCGGGTCCGCCGACGTGGCTGCCCGCGCCGCGCTCGAGCTCGGGCACGTCGAGACGCTGCGCGGGCGGTACCCGCGCGCCGGGATGTGGTTCCGCCGGTCGCGGGAGCTGGGCGGTGACGACGCCCGGCTGGGGGCCTGGGTCGGGGTGTTCGACGGCATCGGCCGCAGCGACCAGGCCGACTACGCCGGGGCTGCGGCGGCCCTCGCGGAGGCGACCGAGGACGCGCGGTCGGCGGGCGACCTGCGCGCCGAGGCGTACGCGCTGACCGCGCTCGGCCGCCTGCGGGTGCTGCGCGACGAGCCGGGCCCGGCGCTCGCGGCCCTGGACCGCGCGTGCGCCGTCGCGCAGGACCTCGGCTGGACGTCGTTCCTGCCCTTCCCGCGGTCGCAGCGCGCGGAGGTGCTGCTCCGGGCGGGCGACCTCGCCGGCGCCGAGGCGGGGTTCGAGGGCGCGTACGCCCTGGCGTGCCAGGTCGGCGACCCCTGCTGGGAGGGCTACGCGCTGCGCGGGCGCGGCCTGCTCGCGGCGGCCCGCGGCGACGACGCCGCCGCGCTCGACCTGCTGACGGCCGCGCCCGGTGCGTGCCGCCGGCAGCGCGACGCGCACGACTGGGTGGAGGCGCACTGCCTGGACGCGCTGTGCGGGTTCGCGGTGCCGCGCGAGGTGCCCGGGGCGGCGGCGTGGGTCGACGAGCTGGAGGGGTTCGCCGCGCGCCGGGGGATGCGCGAGCTCGTGGCCCGGGCGGGCCTGCACCGCGCGGCGCTCGGGCAGCCGGGGGCGGCGGAGCACGCCGCCGCCCTGGTCGCGGGGATCGACAACCCGGCCCTGGCCGCCGAGCCGATCCGGGGCTGACGGGCTTCGCGCGGCGGTCCGCGGGGCACTCGCGCCGCGGGCGGACCCGCGCCCCGGGCGTGCGCCGGGACGACCACAGGCGTCCGTCACCTGCGGCGTCCCCAGGACGTGCGCGGGTCGTCCGCGGCCCGGTTCCGCGGATCCGTACGGTCGCCTCTCTCGGATCGGGGGTGGGCGTGCACGACAACGTGCGTTACATTCGGTGGACGATCGTGGAGCTGGCGTGGACCCGGGACGCCGAGGACCACATCGCCCGGCACGCGGTCGCGCGGCAGGACGTCGAGGACGTGCTGGGCGGGCGGTACTGGCGGGCCCGGGGTCGCTCCGGCACCGCCCTCGTGTACGGCCGCACCCGGGGTGGCCGTCGGCTCCTGGTCGTGCTCGCCCCCGGGCGGGACGGTGCGGCCGAGGTCGTGACCGCCCGGGACCTCACGCCCGCCGAGCGGCGCGCGCTCCGACGGAAGGAGACGGCACGATGACCGAGAGCGTCCGGCGCCTGCGCCGGCACTACGACCGCACCGACACGAGCGCGGAGCTCGCGTCGGCGGAGCCCGTCGAGCCCGGCGAGGGCCGCATGGTCGGCATCACGATCCGGCTGCCGCAGACCACCCTGGACGCCGCGCGCGCGGTGGCCGACGAGGAGGGCGTGAAGGTCACCGCGCTGCTGCGCGCGTGGGTGGAGCAGCGGCTGGCGGAGCGCGTGGACGACCGCACGGTGGTGCCGGTGGCGGACCTCCGCAGGCTGATCGCGCGCGCGGCGCGGCGGCACCCGGGCTGAGCGGGCGGCTCGTACGCCGGGGTCAGACGCCCGGGGCGCACGCGCCCTGGCCGAGCGCCGCGAGGCCCGCCAGGTCACCGGCCTGGAACGTCGAGACCGTCGCGACCGGGTTCATCAGCTGGGTGGGGTCGTCGACGTGGTCGAGGCCGACGAGGTGCGCGAGCTCGTGCCGCAGCACCGCGGGCCACGGTGTCGAGGTCAGGCCCGGCCGGAGCAGGTCGGTGTCCAGGTAGACCGCGCCCGTCACGTGGGACGTCCGGCCCCGCGCGTCGGTCACCGACTGCGGGCCGCCGACCCCCACGACGTCGCCGGCCAGCGACGGCACGGTCGCCGCGTCGGCGAACCGGACCAGCACCGGCGCCCACCGGTCGCCGTACCGGTCGGGGAGGAACGCGTCCCGGTCCGGGTCGGCGGGCTCCACGACGACGCCGTCGTCGACGAACGTCAGGCCGGTCGCCGCGGCGAGCTCGGCGGTGGCCGCCTGCACCTGGGCGGCGAAGTCCGCGGGCGCCCCGGTCGGGTCGACGACGACGTGGATCGGGCGGCAGGGCGACCACGTCACGGGAACCGTGGCCCCGGTGCTGTCCCGCTGGGTCGCGAGGAACGCGTAGGAGGTCGCCGGCGTCGCGGGGACGACGGCGGGGGCGAGCCGTCCCTCCGCCTCCTCGACGCCCGGGCGCGGGTGGTCGCGCGCGGACGCCGGGACGAGCGCGAGCCACGGGGCCCCGACGCCGAGCGCCGGCAGCCACCGGGTCCCGTAGACGGCCGCGACCGTGAGCACGACCAGCCAGGGCAGCACGGTCGCGGCGCGCCGGCGCCGCCGCGCTGGCAGCGGCGCCGGGGCCGGCGACCACGCGCGCGGGTCGGACGACGGGGACCAGCCCGGCGGGGGTCGGTCGCGGCGGCGGAACGGCACACCGTCCCATCGGCCGCCGGGGTGGGCGGGTTGAGCCGCGCCGCGCGGCGGGGTCGACGCCGCCTACGCCTTCCGGCCCCGCCGCCGGTGATCGTGGTGGGCGGGGCCGGAAGGCGTAGGCGGGGCGGAGACGCGCGGAGGCGGGCCCCGCCCCGGCGGCGGCTCAGTCCTCCAGGTCGTCCAGCAGGCCGCCACCGACCCAGTCGTCGATCGCGACCTCGTCGGCCTCGGTCAGCTCCATGCGCGCGCCGCGGCAGAGCCCGACGACGTTGTCCGCCCAGGCCTCGGCCACGTCGACCGCGGTGACCGAGTCGTCCAGCTCGAGCCCGACGTACAGCACGCCCGAGATCACGGTGTTCACGGTCGACCGGCCCACGGCCGCGCCGGCCGCCTGGCAGGCGTCGCGGACCCGGCGGGCGGTCGCCGTGCGCTCGAACGGGTGCGCCCGGACGTCGTCGGCGAGGGCCGTGAGCAGGACGCGGTAGTTGTCCTTGCTGAGGCCCGGGGTGTCGGTGACGGCCACGACCTGGCGCTGCAGCGCGGACGAGTCCGTGCCGGGCGCCGCGGCGCCGGGCAGGTCGGCCTCGCCGAACCGCTTCGGGTCCCACACGTACCCGGGGGACGGCCGCGCGGCGACGCCGAGCTCCGGGACGGCCGCGGCGAGCCACGGCAGGAAGCCGCCGGTGCCGGCCCAGCGGGTGCTCGGGAGCGTGGGGTCGGCCTTCTGCGCGGCCTGCGCCACGGCGCCGGTCGGCACGGGGCGGTCGGCGGACCGGACCCGCTGCAGCACGGCGCGGCGCGCGGCGAGCGAGCCGGCGGAGCCCGTGGCCGCGGCCGGCTGGTCCTCGCGGCGGGCGCCGCCCCGGGAGCCGGACCCGTCGCGCGCGGGCTCCGGTGCCGTCGGCGCGCTCGGCTCCGGCCCGGTCGCCGCAGGCTCGGCCTCGGGGCCCGGCGGCACGTCCGCGGCCTCGGCCGCGCCCTGCCCGGCCGTCACCAGCTCCGCCAGGTCGTCGGCGGTGATGACCGTGTCCGCGACGGCCCGGTACGCGCTCGCCGCCGGGCTCGCGGTGATGATCGTGACCCGGCGGTCGGCGGCGCGGCACCGCTGCACGAGCGGCGTGAAGTCGGCGTCGGCGGAGACGATGACGAACTCGTCGTACCGGGTGTCGGCGTCCAGCGCGTCGACGGCGTCCAGCACGAGGTTGATGTCGGCGCTGCTCTTGCCCTGCTGGGTCAGCGACGGGCAGTCGACGACCTGGAAGCCGGCGCGCGTGAAGTTCGGGCGGAACCGGCTGAAGACCGAGGGGTTGAGGTAGCAGGCGCGCACCAGGAACCGGCGGGTGAAGTCGCCGTCCGCGTCGCTGCCGCTCTCCAGCTCGGCGAGCCAGTGGCCGGGGTCGGTCGCGAACGCCTCGGCGGCGTCCGGGTCCAGGCGGCGCAGGCCGATGTAGACGTTGTCGAAGTCGACGAACATGGCCGTGCGCAGGCGGCGCGGCACGTCGGGGCGGCTGGTGTCGAGGGCTGACGTCACGTCGCCATCCTGCCGCGAAACCGGCCGGGCCGCCCCGCTCGTACACTGTCCCGGTGCCGAGCGGGACCAGGTGGTGAGCAGTGGACGTCCGTGACCTCCTGGCCGCACCCGACCTCGGGCTGAGCGTGGTGGCCGCCGAGCCGGACGCGCTCGACCGGCCGGTGACCGCCGCGTACATCACCGACCTGCCCGACCCGTCGCGGTTCCTGTCGACCGGTGACGTGGTGCTCACCAGCGGCCTGTGGCTCGACCGGCCGGACGGCGCGGCGGTGTTCCTCGGCGCCCTGGCGCAGCAGAACGTGGCGGCCGTCGTCATCGGGCTCATCGAGATCGGCGTGATCCCCGACGAGGTCATCGCGCTCTGCCGCGCCCGCGGGCTCACGCTGCTCACGGTGTCGCCCGGGGTGTCGTTCCGCCGGATCGCCGACGAGATCGCCGCCCGGCAGCCGGGCTCGGCCGCGGGCCTGGCGAACCGGACGATGCGGTTCAGCCGCCGGATCGCCGACACGGTGTCGCGCGGCGGCGGGGTCGCCGAGCTGCTGGCGCAGTTCACCGCGGAGTTCGCGGTCGGCTGCTGGGTCATCGACGAGACCGGGATGCTGCTGGCCACCGCGGGCGCCGCCCCGGACCGCGCGCAGGTCGCCGAGCAGTGGAACGCCGTGATCGCCCGGGAGCACGACAAGCGCGTGATCCTGCCCGGCGAGGGCACGGAGCACGGGCCGGCCACGATCGTCCGGACCGGCGCCCGCGACCGGTCGGGGTTCTTCGGCTGCTGGGGCGACCACCGGTCCTTCTCGGACGAGGTGGCGCTCGCGCTGGACGCGGTCGTGGGCGCGCTGCGCGTCGAGATGGAGCTCGCCGCCCGCTGGCGCGAGACCCGGGACGCGCAGGTCGCCGCGCTGATCACGGCGATCCGCGACCAGGAGGCGTCCCCGGGCGCGATCTCCGCCCGGATGCGCCTGGAGGGCATGGCCCCGTCGGACGAGACGACGATCGTCGCGGCCCGGGTCGACGACCCGCGGTTCCCCCGCGCGGCGGTGCTCGAGATGCTGCAGCGCACGCTGACGGCCCGGGGGCACCGGGTCCTGGGCTGCCGTTTCGACGACCAGGCGATCCTGCTGGTGAACGGTGCAGGCGACGACGAGCGGCCGCTCGCCGAGCACCTGGCCGAGGAGTACCTGCTGCTGCTCGACGGCCGGCAGCTGCGCGTCGGGATGAGCGACCCGGTCAGCGGGGTCAGCCGGCTGAACTCGGCGATCGCGACGGCGGTCGAGCGGGTGCAGAACGCCTCGGGCCCCGAGCCCGTGGTGGTGTCGACGTCGCTGCACGTGCAGACGCACCGCGCGCTGCTGCGGATGCTCGGCGAGAGCACCCGGTCCGGTTACGCCCGCGAGGTGCTGGCGCCGCTGCTGTCCTACGACGAGCGGCACAACGCGGACCTGGTCGGCACGCTGCGGGCGTTCCTCGACGGCGGCGGCGCGTGGCAGGAGACCGCCCGGCAGCTGCACCTTCACACGAACACGCTGCGCTACCGGATCGCCCGCATCGAGGAGCTGACCAACCGCGACATGAGCACCATGTCCGACCGGGTCGACCTGTTCCTCGCGATGACCTGCCTGGACGAGACGGAGTAGCTACCCGGCGGCGGGCAGCGCCGGGGAGGCCACGACGTAGAGGTTGCTGCTCCAGCCCCAGTCCGCCAGCAGGGCCGAGCCGTCGAACCACGCCCGGTCGCCGTCGGCGAGGTGCACGCCCGCGGCGCCGCCCGGGACCGCACCCCGGTCGTCGACGCTCGCGACGAGCGCGAACTTCGTGCCGTTCGAGTAGTACAGGTAGTGCTTGGCCCCGTACATCGTCCGGCAGCCGCCGCCGGTCCCTGCCGGGTCGCGCGGGATCGCCTCGATCGCGGCCTCCCGCTCGAGGTCGGCGAGGAACGCGACGTCGGCGTCGCTGTCGAACCGGCCCTCCGCGCAGGTCCCGGAGCTCACCGGGTAGCCGCCGTGCTCGTCGGCGTACCGCTCGAGCGCGGCCGCCAGCCGGTCGAGGTCCGCGACCCGCTTGGCGTCGCCCCGGGGGAGGGCGCCCGCGCCGGTGATCGTGGGCAGGACGACCCCGACCAGGGCCGCGACGAGCGCGCCGGCGAGGAGGACGACCAGCGCGACGAACCGGACCCGGGTGGGGACCGGCCGGGTCACGGGGTCACCACGGCGCCGCTGCGGGCGGCCGACCCGGCGGCGACCGGGACGTCGGCCGACCCGCTCCGCTGGGTGGGGATCAGCGGCGCGGGCGCCGCCGCGACCGGCACCGCGGCGGCCGACGCCGCCACCGGCGCGACCACCGTCGCGGACCCGGCACGGCCCCGCGCCCCCGGCGCCGCCTTCGGCGTCGGCTTCCACGCGACCTCGCGGATCCCGGCGGCCCACTTGAGCACGGCCACGAGCGGGCCGGCCGTGTCGACCACCCCGGCGAACGGGGTGGCCAGCAGCACGAGCACGTGGTCGCGCGCCTTCTGCGCCCGGCTCAGCCCGGAGTACCGCAGGTTGTAGAACAGCCCCAGCTGGTTGCTGCCCAGCCACATCAGCAGCCCGGCTCCGGTGACCACGCCGTAGACCGACAGCTCCGGCGCGGCGACGCCGAGCGCGTCGCCGGCGAGGGCGCGCGTCGCCAGGACCCCGAGCACCACGGCGTTCGAGCCCAGCGCGAGCAGCGACACCGCGAACCCGAGCGCGTAGGTGAGCACCCGCAGCCGGATGACGACGCCGATGTGCCAGCGGTCGCGGCGGGACAGCCGGGACCAGTCGGCCTGCGCCCGCACGTGCGCGAGCGCCTGCAGGGAGCCGAACACCCAGCGCTCGCGCTGCTTGTAGGCGGCCTTGAGGGTGAAGGGCGGCTGCTCGACCATCTCCGCGTGGTGCCAGCCGAAGACGTCCGGGCCGAACCGCAGGTACGCGCCGAGGCCGAACACGAGGTCCTCGGCGATGAGCGGGGCGCCGTCGAGCGTGCCGATGTCCCAGCCGATCTCGTTCTCCAGGTCCTGCCGGATGACGAGGTTGGAGCCGTGCAGGTGCATCGGCGGCGGGCTGGTCATCACGGTGTAGCACTCGTGGCAGCCGAACGGGCGGCTGGACTCCATCGCCTTGTTCAGCAGCGTCGCCCGGTCCCAGTCGAGCCCGTAGGAGATCATCCCCTCCGAGATGCCGACGGGGTGGTCGGTGAGCCGGTGCACGAGCCGGGCGAGGTTGTCCGGGGTGAGCACGGACTCCTCGTCGAAGTGGACCACGTAGCAGTCGTCCGGGTCCGCCCGGTGCTGCTCCACCATGTACTCCAGCGCGCGCGCCTTGAGCCGGGTGCCCTTCGGCGTCGCGTAGTCGGGCGGTAGCAGGAACGGCCGGACGGGCACGCCCGCGTCGCGGTACCGGTGCGCGAGGGCGGCGACCTCGCCGGCGTCCTCGGTGACGACCTCGACCCGGACGACCCGGCGCAGCGCGGGGTACCGGGCGACGCCCTCGAGCACCTGGTCGATCCCGCGCTCGACGACCGGCAGCGCGCCGCCCTTGGTCGTGATCTGGATCAGGAACCGGTGCGTGCGCCCCGCGTCCTGCGCGCAGGCCCGCGAGAGGCGCAGGTCGGAGTCGGTGAGCCGCACCCGCGAGACGTGCCCGTGCGCCGTGGCGCGGACCACCGTCGACCAGTAGTAGAGGTAGGTGAGGACGAGGAGCACCATGGCCCCGAACAGGAGCCAGCCGACGGGCGACAGGGGCGGCAGCAGGCGCGTCATGCGACGAGTGCGGGCGCGAGGGCGTGCAGGGGCATGCGGACCTGTTCGGCCGGCGCGCGGGCGGGCGGAGCCACCCGACCGGGTGAACGCCCCCGGAGCCGCCCGGCCTGGGTGCCAGCACCCCCGAGGTGGGCGTGGACCCCGGCGTCAGGCGAAGTGCATCGTCGGGATGCCGTACGCGCGCGGGTCCGGCACGCGCAGCAGCGCCGGCGCGACGACCTCCTCGACGAGCACCTCGACCGTGTAGTGCGTCTCGGCGCTCAGCACGTGCCCGGCGAACCCCGCGGCAGCGGCGTTCTTCACGCCGACGGCCAGGTGCAGGTGCGGCGTGGGGGTGCCGGTCTCGGCGTCCCACAGGATGGTGCCGCTGCCGATGCCCTCGGTGTAGGTCACGGTGACCTCGTGGGGGAGCGGCGGCTCCTGGTCGTCGACCGGCACGTCCGCCGCGATGAACCGCGCCGTGCGGAACGCCCCGGAGAACACGGGGACGAAGCCCTGCCGGATGCCGTGCGCGCGGCACGCCTCCGTCAGCGCCGCCAGCACCTCGTCGCCGGGTTCCAGCACGACCGCCACGCGCCGGCCGGTGGTCACCTCGGTGCTCCGCACGCTCAGACCTCCGCCGGGTCGAGGGCGAGCGCGGGCACGGCGGCGCCGATCCGCTCCGCGTGCGCGCGGATCTCGGCGAGCAACGCGGCCTTGCCGGCGTCGGGCAGGAACGACGACGCGACCGCGTTCGCGGCGAGCACGCCGACCTGGTCCTCGGTGACGGTCCCGGCGGCGACCAGCGCGCGCACGTTGTCGTCCAGGTACCCGCCGAAGTAGGCCGGGTCGTCCGAGTGCACCGACGCGCGCAGGCCCTCGTCGAGCATGACCGCGATCGGGTGGTCCGCCAGGTCGGGCCCGGCGGTGCGCAGCGCGAGGTTGGACAGCGGGCACACGGTCAGCGGGGTGCGGGTGGCGCGCAGGTGGGCGACGAGCTCGACGTCCTCCAGCGCGCGGTTGCCGTGGTCGATCCGCTCCGCGCCCAGGATGTCCAGGGCCTCCCAGACGTAGTCCGGCCCGCCCTCCTCGCCGGCGTGCGCGACGCGACGCAGGCCCTCGGCGGCGGCGCGCTCGAACACGTCGCGGAACAGCGACGGCGGGAAGCCGACCTCGCTGGAGTCCAGGCCGACCGCGAGCAGCAGCGACCGGTGGGGGAGCACGGCCTCGAGCGTCGCCATCGCCGCCTCGGGGCCGAGGTGCCGCAGGAAGCAGACGATCAGCCCGCCCGACATGCCGTGGACCGCGCGGGCGTCGGCGAGCGCCGCGGACAGCCCGAGCAGCACGTCCTCGACCGGGACGCCGCGCTCGGTGTGCGACTGCGGGTCGACGAAGATCTCGGCGTGCCGGACGCCGGCCGCGGCCGCCCGGGCCAGGTACCGGGCGCCGAGGTCCTGGAAGTCCTGCCGGGTGCGCAGCACGTCGAGGTTCGCGTAGTAGACGTCCAGGAACTCCTGCAGGTCGCGGAACGGCGCGCCCCGCCCGGCGCCCGCGGGGACGGGCAGCCCGTTGCGGTCCGCCAGCGCGCGGATGAGGTCGGCGTCCAGCGTGCCCTCGATGTGCACGTGCAGTTCAGCCGTCGGCCACACGTCCTGCTCCCGGTCGTTCGTCGTTCGTCGGTCGTCGCGGAGGTGTCGTCCACGCTTGCCGGGAAGCCAACCACAGGGCCGTGGCCTGCGGCCTCGTGCGATCCACCAACGACCGGAGGCGGTCCCGGGGCGAGGGGCTGGGCGATCCGCCGGGTGCGCGGCCGCACGCCCTCGTCGTGTGACGCGCACGTGACGCGCTCGGTGGGTCGCACAACGGACCGCACCGCCGAGGCGGGTCGAGTTCGGAGGATCCCACATGGCGACGGCCGAGCCCGGGCCTGTCGAATGGGGGCAGTCGCCGGGTCGCCCCGGCGCGACCCTCCCCCTGGCACCGCGGCCGCCCGTAGCCGCGGGCGCCGCACGACGTGATCGAGGTTGACGTGACCCGCTCCTTCACCGCGCGCCCCCGGCGCCGGATCGCCGGCCTGGCCGCCGCCGTGGCCGCCGCCGGCCTCCTGCTCTCCGCCTGCTCCTCGGACGACACCGCCGGCTCGACCGGCGACGCGTCCGGCGCCGCCGAGTCGTTCGACGCGGTGAGCGTCCAGCTGTCCTGGCTGAAGAACCAGCAGTTCGCCGGCGAGTACCTCGCGGTGGAGGACGGCCTGTACACGGACGCGGGCTTCGCGGACGTCACGCTGACCGCGGGCGGCTCGTCGGCCACCTCGGCCGAGGCGGCCGTCGCCTCCGGCCAGGCGTTCGTCGGCCTGTCCTCCCCGCTGATCACCGCCCCGGCGATCCAGAGCGGCGCCGCGCTGAAGATCGTCGGCGCGACCTACCAGCAGAACCCGTTCGCCCTGGTGTCGGCCGCCTCCGCGCCGATCGAGGGCCCGGACGACCTGGCCGGCAAGACCATCGCCGTGTCCGACTCGAACACGCTGGTGTGGAACGCGTTCCTCGCGGCCAACGACATCGACGCCGCCGAGGTCACCACGGTGCCGCTGTCCGACACCTCGATGCTCACCACGGGTCAGGTGGACGGCTTCATCGGCTACACCACGACCGGCGCGGCCGCGCTGTCGGCGGCGGGCTTCGACGCCACCGAGTTCCTGCTCGCCGAGAACGGCCTGCCGATGGTCGGCGAGGTGCTGGTCACCTCGCAGGAGGCCATCGACGAGCGCCCCGAGGAGGTCAAGGCGTTCCTGCTCGCCACGGCCGAGGGCTGGCGCGCCGCGCTGGACGACCCGGAGCGCGCCGTCGACCTGACGGTGAACACGTACGGCAAGGAGCAGCAGTACGACGCCGACGCGATCACGCTGTCCTTCGACCGCCAGGCCACGCTGATCGAGTCCGACGAGACCGCGACGAACGGCCTGCTCACCGTCAGCGACGAGCTGCAGGAGGGCACCATCGCCTCCCTCGGCTACGCCGGCGTCGACATCACGGCCGACGAGCTGTTCGACCTCTCGCTCCTCGACGAGGTCTACGCCGAGAACCCGGACCTGCTCTCGTGACCGACCCCCAGTCCACGCCCGCCCCCGTGCTGCCGACCCCCTCGGCCGCGGGGGCGGGCGTGCCCACGTCCCCGGCCCCCGGCATCGAGATCACCGGCCTGGGCAAGGAGTTCCGCTCCGGCCGCCGGTCCGTGACCGCGCTGGAGGACGTGAGCCTGTCCACCCCGCGCGGCTCGTTCCTGTCGCTGCTCGGCCCGTCCGGCTGCGGGAAGTCGACGATCCTGCGCATCCTCGCCGGGCTCGAGACGCCGACGTCGGGCACGGTCGCCGTGAACGGCACGCCCGTCGCGACCGGGAAGCGCGCCGACGGCATGGGCATCGCGTTCCAGGACCCGGCCCTGCTGCCGTGGCGCTCGGTGCAGAAGAACATCCGGCTGCCGCTGGAGATCCAGAAGCGCAAGGACGACGGGATCGTCGACGAGCTGATCGAGCTCGTCGGCCTCACGGGCTTCGAGAAGGCCCGGCCGGCGCACCTGTCCGGCGGCATGCGGCAGCGCGCGTCCATCGCCCGGGCCCTCGCGGTGCGGCCGGACTTCCTGCTGCTGGACGAGCCGTTCGGCGCCCTCGACGACATGACCCGGCAGCGGCTGAACTTCGAGCTGCAGCGGATCTGGACCGAGCGCTCCGCGACCACCCTGATGGTCACGCACGGCATCGCGGAGGCGGCGCTGCTGTCCGACTACGTCGCCGTGATGTCGGCGCGGCCGGGCCGGATCGTCGAGATCGTCGAGATCCCGTTCGAGCGCCCGCGCACGCCGGAGATGATGCGGACGCCCGAGTTCCACGAGGTGGTGGACCACCTGTCGGGGCTGCTGTTCTCCCCGGGCGGCGCCGCCGCGGCCAGGGACGCCGAGTGAGCGTCGCCGTCGCGCGGTTCCGCGGCGCCCTGGCCCGCCCCTGGGTCGGCGGCACCGTCGGCATCGTGCTGCTGGTCGCCCTGTGGTGGGCGATGACCGCCGGCCTCGAGAACAGCACCTCGTTCCCGTCCCCGGTCGACGTGGCGCGCTCCGCGGTCGCGGACGGCTGGCCGTTCTACGAGGCCAACGTCGTCCCGACGCTGAGCCGCGCCGCGCAGGGCTACCTGTGGGGCAACCTCGCCGGCCTGGCGCTGGCGGCGGTCGTGCTGGTCGTGCCGCGGCTGGAGGACGTCATCACCCAGATCGGGGTCATCTCGGCGTGCCTGCCGGTGACCGCGATCGGCCCGATCGTCATGGTGATCTTCGGCGGCCGCGCCTCGGCGATCTTCCTCGGCGCCCTGCTGGTGTTCTTCACGACGCTCGTCGGCGCCATCCTCGGGATGCGCTCGGCGAGCCGCAGCTCGCTGGACCTCGTCGCCGCGTACGGCGGCGGCCGGTGGACGCAGATCCGCAAGGTCCAGCTCATGTCGGCGCTGCCGGCGATCGTCACCGCCCTGCAGGTGGCGGTCCCGGCAGCGCTGCTCGGCGCCGTCGTCGGGGAGTACCTCGGCGGCATCGACGCGGGCATCGGCGTGGCGCTCAACGCGGCGCAGCGCCAGATCCAGCCCGACCGGGTGTGGGCGCTGAGCATCCTGGCCGGTCTGATCGCGCTCGGCGGCTACGCGCTCGTCGGGCTGGTCGGGCGGGTCCTCACCCCGTGGGCGAAGGAGAAGCGCGGATGAGCGGCGGGACGGGGCGGTTCGTCGCCCGCCGGGTCGGCACCCTCGCGGCGGCCGTGGTCGTGGCCCTCGCGCTGTGGGTGGCCGTGCTCGAGGCGTTCGACGTCAGCCCGCTCATCGGCAAGCGGCCCTGGGACGTGTTCGACTACGTCGTCACCGCCGAGGGCGCCGCCGACCACCGCGCGACCATCGCCGCCGACCTCGCGGTCACGGTCCGGGACGCCGGCATCGGGTACGTCGTCGGCCTCGCCGCGGCGTTCGGCCTCGCCGTGGTGTTCTGCGTGTCGCCGGTGCTGGAGCGCATCGTCATGCCGACCGCGATGGTGCTGCGGTCGATCCCGCTCGTCGTGCTGACGCCGCTGATCACGCTGATCTTCGGCATCGGCCAGGCGGGCGTGACCGCGATCGTCATCCTCGTGGTGTTCCTGCCCGCGCTCGCGAACATCCTGTACGGGCTGCGGAGCGTGTCCGGGGAGCACCGGGACCTGGTGCTCGCGTACGGCGGCTCGTCCTGGACGGTGCTGCGCAAGGTGGCCCTGCCGGCGGCCGTGCCGTCGACGCTGGCCTCCGCGCGGATCGCCGTCCCGTCCGCCGTGACCGGTGCGATGATCGCCGAGTGGCTGTCGACCGGCCAGGGCCTCGGCGGCGCGATCTCCAAGGCCGCGGGCTCGTTCGGCTACGACGCGATGTGGGCCTCGGCGATCACGGTCGCCGCGGTGACGATGCTGGCGTACGCGGTGCTGAGCATCGTGGACACGCTGGTGCAGGAGCGGATCGGGCAGCTGTCGTGAGCAGTGCCGGGGCCCGCGCGGGTGACGTCACGCTCGTCCTGCGCGGCGGGACCGTCGTCGACGGCACCGGCGCCACCCCCGTGGTGGCGGACGTGCTCGTCGCCGGCGACCGGGTCGCGGCGGTCGGCCCGGGCCTCGCCGCCTCGGCGCCCGCCGGCGCGCGGGTGGTCGACGCCGCCGGCCTGGTCGTCGCGCCCGGGTTCATCGACGCGCACACCCACTCGGACGTCGTGCCGTTCATGGCCGAGGCCCAGCCGTTCAAGGTGCTCCAGGGCGTCACCACCGAGGTGGTCGGCAACTGCGGCAACTCGGCGGCCCCGCTGGTCGACGACCGCGCGGTGGACCTGCACCGGCCGATCTCGTCGACCGTCGCCGCCGGGGTGTCCTCCTGGCCGCGCACGTTCGCCGAGTACCTGGACGCCGTCGAGGAGCACGGCCCGACGACGCACGTCGCGTCGCTGGTCGGGCACCACACGCTGCGGATCAGCGCGAACGGCATGGCCGAGGCGCTCGCGCCGGGCGCGCTGGACCGGATGGCGGAGCTCGCGGACCAGGCGTTCGCCGACGGCGCGTTCGGGTTCTCGACCGGCCTGATCTACGCGCCGGGCGTGTACGCGGACACCGACGAGGTCGCCGCCCTCGCCGCGGTCGCCGCCCGCTGGGGCCGGCCGTACGCCACGCACATGCGCGACGAGGGCGACGGCCTGGCGGACTCGCTGGCCGAGACGTTCGACGTCGCCCGGCGCACGGGCGTCCGGGTGCAGGTCTCGCACTGCAAGGCCGCCGGCCGGCGGAACCACGGGCGCGCGGGCGAGCTGCTCGCGGCGCTCCGTGCCGCGCGGGCCGAGGGGGTCGACGCGCACGGCGACGCGTACCCGTACACGACGGGGGAGAGCTTCCTCACCGCGCTGCTCCCGGCCGAGGCGCAGGTCGGCGGGCGCGCCGAGCTCGTGCGCCGGCTGTCCGACCCGGCCACCCGCGCCGCCCTGCTCGAGCGCGCCCTGGCCGGCGGCCCGGGCTCCGGCTCCTGGACCCAGACGACCCCCGCGGGCGTGCTGCTGTCGATGCACACCGACGCGGGCCTGCTCGGCCGGAGCGTCGCCGACGTCGCCGCCGAGCGCGGCCTCGACGCCTGGGACGCGCTGTGCGACCTCGTGCTCGCCGACCCCGGCGCGATGATGGTCTACGAGCTCATGGCCGAGGACGACGTGCGCGCGATCCTCGCCGACCCGCTCATCGCCATCGGCTCGGACAACTCGGTGCCGGTCGGCAACGCGCACCAGCGCGGCTGGGGCTGCTTCCCGACGGTGCTCGGCCGGTACGTCCGGGACCTCGGCGTCCTCGAGCTCGCGGAGGCGGTCCGGAAGATGACCTCGCTGACCGCCGACGCGCTCGGGCTGCCCGACCGCGGCCGGATCGTGCCGGGCGCGATCGCGGACGTGGCCGTCTTCGACCCCGCCACCGTGGGGCACCCCGGGACGCCGCAGCGGCCGTGGGAGCGCCCGACGGGCGTGGTGTGCACGGTGCTCGCCGGGACCGTCGTCGTCGACGGCGGGGAGTTCACCGGGGTGCGCGCGGGGCGGGTGCTGCGGGCGGGCCGGCCCGAGCCGGTCGGCCGGTCGGCCGCCACGGGAGCCGGCGCGTGAGCGGCCGGCACGCCGCCGGGTCCGGGGCGACCGCCGCCGCGGCCGCCACCGACCTCGAGCTGCCCGCCATGCTGCTGCGCGACGACGCGATCGAGCACAACGTGCGGGTGATGGCCGACTGGTGCCGCGCCGCGGGCGTGCAGCTCGCCCCGCACGCCAAGACGCACATGTCCCGCGACCTGGTCCGCCGGCAGACCGCTGCGGGGGCGTGGGGCTTCACCGCCGCCACCCCGGCGCAGGTGCGCACGCTCGCCGGCTGGGGCGTCGGCCGCGTGCTGCACGCGAACGTCCTGGTCGACCGCGGGTCGATCGCCTGGGTCGCCGAGCACCTGCTCGCCGCCGGCTCCGCGACCGAGTACCTCTGCTACGTCGACAGCGACGCGGGCCTGGACCTGCTGCTGGCCGAGCTCGACCGGCTCCGGCCCGACCGGCCGCTGCCGCTGCTGCTGGAGCTCGGGTTCCGAGGCGGGCGCACGGGCGTGCGGGACGACGTCGCCGCGCTGGCGCTGGCCGGCCGGGTGGCGGGCGCCGAGCGCGTCCGGCTCGCGGGCGTCTCCGCGTTCGAGGGGCTCATGCCGGTCGGCGACGACCCCGGTGCCCCGCCCGGGGCCGCCGACCTGCTGGCGCGGGTCCGGGCGCTGGTCACCGCGATCACCGAGGGCGGCCTCGTCGCCGGCGTCCCCGTGGTCACGGCCGGCGGCTCCTCGTACTTCGACCTGGTCGCGCGCGAGCTCGGCCCGGCGATGTGGGACCAGCCGGTCACGACCGTGCTGCGGTCCGGCTGCTACGTGACGCACGACCACGGCGTCTACCGGCGCACGTCGCCGCTCCGCGCCGACCGGGGGTCCGCGACTCTGCGGCCCGCGTTCGAGCTGCGCGCGAGCGTGCTGTCGGCCCCGGAGGACGGGCTGGTGATCGCCGGGTTCGGGCGCCGCGAGGCGCCGACCGACGACCGGCTGCCGGTGGTGCTGGGGGTCGCGGGGGGCGCGGCCGACGCACCCGACGTCGCCGAGTGGCAGGTGACCGGCGTCAACGACCACCACGCCTTCCTCCGCGTCCCGCCGGGCACCCGCGTGGCCCCGGGTACCGTGCTCCGGCTGGGGATCAGCCACCCGTGCGGCGCGTTCGACCGGTGGCGGCACCTCCCGCTGGTGGACGCCGAGGACCGCGTCGTCGGCGAGATCACGCCCCGCCTCTAGGGCGCCCGCGCGCCCGCCCGCCCCCCGCCGGGGACCTCCCCGGCCCGCACCACCCGCGAAGGACCCGCCATGACCGACAGCACCCACGAGAACGTCCTCGACGGCCTCCCGCTCTGGGACGGCGAGCGCGAGGTCGGCCCGGCCCGGCTGACCTGGTCCGGCGACGAGATCCTCGCGGTGGAGGAGGCGCCGGCCCGGCACGCGGACCTCAGCGTGGTCCCGGGGCTCGTGGACACGCACGTGCACCTCGGCTACCCGGCGGGCGCGCCCGCGAAGGACCCGTCCGCGTGGCCGATCCTCACCCCGCCGGAGGAGCGGTCGCTGCACGTCGCCGCGAACGCGCTGCGCTGCGCCCGCGCGGGTGTCACCACGCTGCGCGACCTGGCCGCGGACTCGATCCAGCTCGCCGTGGGCCGCGCGTTCGACGCGGGCGTCCTGACGGGGCCGCGCCTGCTGTCGCACGGCCAGGTCGGCATGACCGCCGGCCACGGCGACCTGTTCGTGCCGCCGCACTACCCGCACCGGCCGCCGACCGCCGACAGCCCCGACGAGTGCCGCAAGCTGGTCCGCGTCTGGGCCCGGTCGGGCGCCGCGGGCGTGAAGATCTACACCTCCGGCGGCGTGCTCTCGATGGGGGACAAGGTCGGCTGGCGCAACCAGACCACCGAGGAGATCCGCACCACGGTGGACGAGGCGCACGCCCTCGGCCTGCTGGTCGCCGCGCACACGCACTCGGTGGAGGGGCTCGACATCGCGCTCGCCGAGGGCGTCGACTCGATCGAGCACGGCACCGCGATCGCCGAGCACCACCTCGCCGCGCTGGTCGAGCGGGACCTGCCGGTCGCGCCGACGCTGCTGATCAACGACATCATCGCGGAGGCCCGCCGGCCGGTGTCCGCGGAGGCGCAGGCCAAGGCCCGCGACGTCGTCGCGCTGCGGGACGCCGGGTTCGCCCGCGCCGCGGAGGCGGGGGTGCGGTTCGTGCTCGGCACGGACGCCTCGGGGCAGTTCGTCGGCTTCGGGGACCAGATGGAGGAGGTCCGCACGATGGCGGCGATGTTCGGCTGGACGCCCGCGCGGGCGCTCGCCGCCGCCACCTCGGACGCGGCCGACGCGATCCGGTTGGGGTCGGTCACGGGCCGGCTCCGCCCGGGGCTCGGCAGCGACTTCGTCGTGCTGCGCGGTCGCCCGTGGGAGGACGTCGACGCGCTGCGGGTGGAGAACATCGTGGCCGTGGTGTCGCGCGGGCGGGTCGTCGCCGGCGCGCTGCCGGACTGACCCCCGGGCAGGATGGCGCGCATGCCGATCCGACCTGGCGCCCGCACGCGCGCCGTCGCCCTCCTCGCCCTGCCGCTCCTGCTGCTCGCGGGGTGCGGGACGCCGGACGGGCCGGAGCCCGGGCCGGAGGCCGCCACGTCGGCGGCGCCCGCCCCGAGCGCGACCCCGACCCCCGCGCCCAGCCCCACGCCGTCGACCGGGCCCGAGCGTCCGCTGCTCAACGCCGGCACGGTCGCCGAGGGCGCGCCGGCCACCGTCTCCGGCGAGGGGCCGGCGCGGATCGCCGTCGTCCGGGACGGCGACTTCGGCGTCGTGGCGCAGCTCGACTGCGCCGCCTGCACCGGCGACGTCGTGCTCACCTCCGACGGCCGCATGTCGCCCTGGGGCGCGGGCCCGGCGCCGCTCACCGGGACGTACCTGGTCGACGTGCTCGAGGGCACGGACGCCAAGCAGGGCTTCCTGCTGGACGCGGCCGGCCCCTGGACGCTCACGTTCTCGAGCTGGAACGAGCTTCCGGTGCTGACCGGGCCGCAGCAGGGGACCGGCGCCACGGTGCTGCTGCTCGGCGACACCGCGAGCGGCGCCCGGATCGACTACACCCCGGCGGGGCCGGACGACTCGCTGCTGGCCCGGGTCGTGTCGGCGGTCGACGTCGACCCCGCCACCGGCCCGGCGTCGCTGGTGCTCGGCGGGGACGAGGCGCTGAGCGAGACGGCAGAGGTGGCGCTGCCCGGCGTCGTGGCGCTGAGCACCAACGGGACGTGGACGGTCACGCCGCTGCCGTGAGGCCCGGGCGCGCCCGGGGGTGGCGTCCTGCGACCCGCCGCGCCAGGCTGGGCCGCGAGGACGCGACCTTCAGGAGGAACGGTGCGGGACAGCTACGACTACGTCGTCGTCGGTGCCGGGATGGCGGGCGACGCCGCGGCGCACGGGATCCGCGAGGTCGACCCGGGCGGGACGGTCCTGGTGATCGGCCGCGAGCCGACCGCGCCGGTGACCCGGCCCGCCCTGACCAAGAAGCTCTGGACGGACCCGGAGTTCGCGTTCGACGAGGTGTGGCTGCCGACCGCGGAGGAGACGGGCGCGGAGCTGCTGCTCGGCGAGGCGGTGGTCGCCGTCGACACCGCGGCGCGCACCGTGACGACGGACGCCGACGTCACGGTCGGCTACGGCGCGCTGCTGCTCGCGACCAGCGGGCACCCGCGCCGGCTGCCGGGGGTCGAGGACTCCGGCCGGGTCATCTACTTCCGCACCGTGCGCGACTACGAGCGGCTGCGCGACCTCGCCGGCGGCGGCCGGCACGTCGTCGTGGTCGGCGGCGGCTACATCGGCACCGAGCTCGCCGCGGCCCTGGTGCAGAACGACACCCGGGTCACCCTGGTGTTCACCCAGGACGTGCTCACCGGCTCGACGTTCCCGGCCGCGCTGGCGCGGAAGGTCGAGCGCCGGTACGCCGACGCGGGCGTGACGCTGCTGCGCGGCGCGAAGGTCACCTCGACGGAGTCCGGGCCGGACGGGGTGGTCGTCACCCTGGACGACGGGCGGACGCTGGAGGCGGACGGCGTGGTCGTCGGCGCCGGCCTGGAGATCGAGACCGACCTCGCGCGCGCCGCGGGCCTGGAGGTCGACGACGGCGTGGTGGTGGACGACCGGCTGCGGACGTCCGACCCGCACGTGTGGGCCGCCGGCGACGTCGCGCAGTACCCGGACCGCCTCCTGGGTCGCCGCCGCGTCGAGCACGTGGACAACGCCACCACGATGGGCCGGCAGGCGGGCCGCAACCTGGCGGGCGCCGACGAGCCGTACGACCACACCCCGTTCTTCTACTCCGACCTGTTCGAGCTCGGCTACGAGGCGGTCGGCCGGCTGGATGCGTCGCTCGAGACCGTCGAGGACTGGCACGACGACGACCTCGGCGCAGGCGTCGTCTACTACCTCGACGGCGGCCGGGTGGTGGGCGTGCTGCTGTGGGACGTGTGGGACGCGACCGACCGCGCGCGCGAGGTGATCGCCGGGCAGACCGACGTCCGGCCGGAGGCGCTGCGGGGGCTGATCGGCTGACGCCGGCGCGCTCCGCGGGGTGCTGCCACCCCGGTGGCGCGGCCGCGAGGCGCGTCCGGGCGCACCCGGCTGCGCACGTGCGCCCGGACGTGGCATCGTGGGGTCACGAGGTGCCCGATCCCCCTGGAGGTGCCGCAGTGCCGCTCACCCTCGACGCCGCCCTGCGCTCGGTCGCGGGCGAGCACCGGCCGCACAACGAGGACTCGGCCGGCTGCGCGCCGGGGTACGCGTTCGTCGCGGACGGGGTCGGCGGGCACGCGGGCGGCGACGTCGCGTCCTGGACCGTCGCGCACCGGCTCATGGCGGCGCTGGCGGCCTCCGGCGCGGACCGGTTCACCGCCGAGGACCTGCGCGCCGCGGTGGCGACCGCGAACGCCGACCTCGCGGAGCGGGTGCGCGCGGACCCGTCGCTGGAGGGCATGGCGACGACCTTCACCGGCGTGTTCTGCGCGGACGAGGCCGTCCGCGTGATGCACATCGGCGACTCGCGCGCGTACCTGTGGCGCGACGGCGAGGGGCGCCGGGTGACGCGGGACGACTCGCTGGTGCAGCTGCTCGTCGAGGCCGGGGTCATCGACGCCTCCGAGGCGGCGCACCACCCGCGGCGCAACGTGATCCTGCACTGCCTGGCCGGCGACGCCGAGGACGCCGCGCACGTCACGGTGCTCGAGGTCGACGCGCGGCCGGGGGACCGGTGGCTGATGTCCACCGACGGGCTGACGGACTACGTGTCCGAGGAGCGGGTGCTCGCGCTGCTCGGCACCCCGGGCGGTCCCGAGGCCGTGGCCGAGGCGCTCGTCGGCGAGGCCCTGGACGCGGACGCGTGGGACAACGTCACCGTCGTGGTGGCGGACGTCGTGGCCGCGGGAGAGGCGCCGGCGGACGGGCGGTCGCGCCTGGCCGGGGCCGCCGCCGACGACCGGCTGCCGGCCGCCGCGGGCTGACCTCCGTCTGCTCCCGGCAGACGGCGTCTGCCCAGGGCAGACCCGGGGCCGCCGGGGGCGTGCGCGGTGCGAGCGTGCGGGGACCAGCCCACCGAGGAGGCCCGCATGTCACCCGTCCCCGTCCCGCCCACCGCCCGCGCCGAGGCCCCGCCCGCCCGCGCGTTCGACGACGACCTCGCCGCCCGGCTGCTGCACCAGCGGATCGTCGTGCTCGGCCAGGAGGTCGACGACGCCGTCGCCAACCGGGTCTGCGCCCAGCTGCTCCTGCTGTCCGCCGAGGACCCGCGGCGCGACATCGCGCTGTACATCAACTCGCCCGGCGGCTCGGTCACCGCCGCCATGGCGATGTACGACACGATGCGGCTGATCCCGAACGACGTCGCGACGCTCGCGATGGGGCTCGCGGCGAGCGCCGGGCAGTTCCTGCTCAGCGCCGGCACCCCGGGCAAGCGGAACGTCATGCGGCACGCCCGCGTCCTCATGCACCAGCCGTCCGGGGGCATCGGCGGCACCGCCGTCGACATCGCGATCCAGGCGCAGAACCTGGCGCACACTAAGCGGACGATGCAGGCGCTGATCGCCGAGCACACCGGTCAGGCCGTCGAGACGATCGAGCGCGACTCCGACCGGGACCGCTGGTTCACCGCCGAGGAGGCCCTGGCCTACGGGTTCGTGGACCGCGTGGTCGAGCACCTGGACGACGTCCGCCCGGACGCCGCGCAGCGACGGGCGGGCCTCTGATGGCCGGGACCTACACCGTGCCGGTGGTCGTCGAGCAGCGGCCGAACGGCGAGCGCGCGTCCGACGTGTTCTCCCGGCTGCTGAGCGACCGGATCGTGTTCGTCGGGACCGAGATCGACGACGGCGTGGCGAACGTGGTCGTCGCCCAGCTGCTGCACCTGCAGTCCGAGGACCCGGACCAGCCGATCCACCTCTACCTGAACTCGCCGGGCGGGTCGGTCACGGCCCTGCTCGCCATCTACGACACCATGCGGTACGTCCGGCCGGACGTGGCGACGTACTGCCTCGGGCAGGCGGCGTCCGCGGCGGCGGTGCTGCTCGCGGCCGGGGCGCCCGGTCAGCGGCACGTGCTCGAGCACGCGCGGGTGCTGCTGCACCAGCCGTCGGGCGGGGCGCAGGGGACCGCGGCGGACCTGGAGCTGCAGGCGGCCGAGATCCTCCGGCTGCGCGGGCAGGTCGACGAGATCCTCGCCGCCCACACCGGGCGGTCGCGCGAGCAGCTGCGGGCCGACACCGACCGGGACCTGGTGCTGACGGCGCACCAGGCGGTGGCGTACGGGATCGCGGACACGGTGATCACCACCCTCAAGCCGCCGCACCCCTCACCAGCCTGACTGCAGCGCCGGCCGAGGTCGAGCGTTTCCGCCGAGGTCGAGGGTCTCCCGTCGCGTGCCGGCCGGAAACCCTCGACCTCGGCGGTTCAGGCGGCGAGGAGGAGCGCCGTGCGCGAGGGAGGGCGGGTGGTGGGGAGCGGGGTGACGGGGGAGCGGGGGGCGTGCCCGGCGCCCGGGGCGGTCGCCAGGTCGACGACCACCCGGCCCTCCGCGCGGGCCAGCACGGCGTGCGCGTCGCCCACCAGGTCGACCAGCCGCAGCCCCAGCGCCCGGCACACGGCGCCCAGCACCTCGGAGGACGCCTCCTTGCGGCCGCGCTCGACCTCGGAGAGGTACGGCACCGACACCCGGGCGGCGTCCGCGACGTCGCGCAGGGTGCGGCCCTGGCGCTCGCGGTGCCGGCGGAGCACGGCGCCGACGAGGACGCGCAGCGGCGGCTCCGGGCGGGCGGCGACGGGGTCGGTGGGCCCGGCGGGCCGGGCGGGCCCGGTGCGCCCGCGAGGCGTGGCGGGGGCGGCGGGCGGTGCGGCGGCGACGTGCGGCATGGGCGGACCTCCTCGGTCCCCGCCACGCTAGCGCCGCGACCCCCGCCGCGGCCGGGCGCGCCGTTCTGCCCTCAGCAGACGCCGCGGGACGCGCCCCGGCCGCCCGGGCGTCCGGCCCTCTTGACTTCGAGCGCGCTCCAAGCGGCATCGTCCGAGGGGCCGGCGCGGTCCGCGCGCCCGGCACGACCCCCCGGAGGAGCCACCATGCGCCTGGGCGCCCACCTCATGCGGTTCGACGCGGTCGAGCCCGCCCGGCTCGGTCCCGAGCTCGCCGACACGGCCGAGGCGGCGGAGGACGCCGGCCTGGCCTGGCTGTCGGTGATGGACCACTTCTTCCAGATGGAGCCCGCGGGCTTCCCCGCGAGCGACCCGATGCTGGAGGCGTACACGACGCTCGGCATGCTGGCCGGCCGTACGGAGACGGTGCAGCTCGGCGCGCTCGTCACGGGCGTGACCTACCGGCACCCCGGCCTGCTCGCGAAGATCGTCGCCACCCTGGACGTGCTGTCCCAGGGCCGTGCGACGCTCGGCATCGGCGCCGCGTGGTACGAGAAGGAGCACGTGGCGCTGGGGGTGCCCTACCCGCCGCTGAAGGAGCGGTTCGAGCGGCTCGAGGAGACGCTGCGGATCTGCCGGCAGATGTGGGACCCCGAGGACGAGGGCCCGTTCGAGGGCGAGCACTACCGGCTCGCGGAGACGCTGTGCCGCCCCCTGCCGCTCAGCCGGCCCGGGCGCGGCCCCGAGATCCTCGTGGGCGGGTCGGGGGAGCGCAAGACCCTGCGGCTCGTCGCGCAGTACGGCGACGCGTGCAACCTGTTCGAGACCGGCCCGGTCGAGGTCGGCCGCAAGCTGGACGTGCTGCGCGGGCACTGCGAGGACGTCGGCAGGGACTACGCGGACATCCGGGTGACGCTGCTGATGGGCGGCGACCAGCTGCTGTCCGGGGACGTCGACGGGTTCGTCGCGGCGGCGCGCCCGTACGCCGACCTCGGCGTCGAGACGGTCATCCTGCGCCCGCCGGCCGAGGTGCCGCTGGCGACCTGGGTCCGGGACCACGTGGCGCCGGCAGTGCCGCGGGTGGCGGAGCTGGGCGCGCGCTGAGCGGCGTGGGCCGCCCGCGGTCCGCTCCCGACGTGCGGCGGGGCCCGACCTGACCCCACGATGGGCGCATGCAGGGGCGGGCCGACGACGGCTGGTGGGGTGTGGTGCTCGACGCGCCGGAGCCGTGCGCGCTCGCGGCGTTCTACGCGGAGGTGCTGGGCTGGCAGGTCGTCGGCGACGACCCGGACCACGCGGTCGTCGCGGCACCGTCCGGCGTGGCGTACCTCGCGGTGCAGCGCAGCCCCGACCACCAGCCGCCGGTGTGGCCCGCCGAGGACGGGCGCCAGCGGCGCCAGCTGCACCTGGACGTCGAGGTGCTGGACCTGGAGGAGGCGGTCGCGGGCGCGCTGCGGCTCGGTGCGCGCCTCGCCGGGCACCAGCCGCAGCCGTCGCGCCGCGTGCTGCTGGACCCGGCCGGCCACCCGTTCTGCCTCTACCGGGACGGCTGACCCGCGCGGACCGCCCGCCGTCACCCGGCGGCGGGGGTCGGCGGCGCGTAGGGTCACCCCCGTGCGATCCCCCTGGTTCCTCCGCATCACCGCCGGCAGCGCGACCGGCCTGGTGGCGCGCGAGGTGGACTGGGCGGCGACGCCGCTGGGCGTGCCGAGCACGTGGCCCGCGGCGCTGCGGCTGACCGTGGAGATGTGCTTCAACACGCGGTTCCCGGTGCTGGTCACCTGGGGTCCCGAGCTGACGATGATCTACAACGACGGCTACCGGGAGATGCTCGGCTCCGACAAGCACCCCGGGGCGATGGGGTCCCCGCTGGCCGAGGTGTGGAAGGAGATCTGGGACGACCTGCTGCCCTCGGTCGAGGCCGTGATGGTGCGGGGCGAACCCACCTGGACGGTGGACCAGCACCTCGTCATGCACCGCTCGGGCTACGACGAGGACACGTACTTCACGTACTCGTACTCGCCGATCCGCGACGCGTCGGACGAGGTGCGGGGCCTGCTCGACATCGCGACCGAGACGACCGAACGGGTGGTCGAGCAGCGCCGCATGCGCCTGCTCGGCGACCTGACGGTGGCCCTCACCGCGGCGCGCGACGACCTGGACTCGCTGGCGTCCCGGACGCTCGGGCTGCTCGAGGGCGCACCCGACGTGCTGGCCTCGGCGCTGTACGTCCGGGACGACGGCGGTGCCCTGCGGCTCCGGGGGAGCGCCGGGGCCTCGCGCGGCTCGACGGTCCCCGACCAGGTCGTCGAGCAGGTGGCCCGGACCGGCACGGCCGAGGAACGGGGTCGCACGGTCGTCGTCCCGCTCGCGGGGGTCGTCGACGCGACGCCCGTCGGCGTCATGGTGCTGACCGGCACCGGCCGGCGGCCGTGGGACGACGCGTACCGGTCGTTCCTCGCGCTGCTCGCGAGCACCGTCGGCGAGGCGGTCGCGGGCACCCTCCGGCACCAGAGCGAGGTGGACCACCTGCGCGAGGTCAGCGACACGCTGCAGGCCGCGATCGTGCCCGAGGGGTCCAGCGTCGCCGGCGTGGTCGCCCGCTACCTCCCCGCCGTCGGCGACCTGGCCGTCGGCGGCGACTGGTACGACGTGGTCGAGCTGGGCCCGGGGCGCCGCGCGCTCGTCGTCGGCGACTGCGTGGGCCACGGCCTCGACGCGGCCGCGCGGATGGGCCAGCTGCGCGCCGCCACCCGAGCCCTGCTGCTCGAGGACCGCAGCCCCGCCGACGTGCTGGACGGCCTCGACCGGTTCGCGCGCACCCTGCCCGGGGCGGAGTGCACCACGGTGTTCTGCGGCGTCGTCGACGAGGTGGAGCACACGGTCGTGCACTCGTCGGCCGGGCACCTGCCGCCCGTGCTGCGCCGGGCCGCGGGCGGGGCGGAGATGCTGGTCGGGGGACGCGGCGCGGCGCTCGGCATCTCGACCGCCCCGCGCCCGGAGGCCGTCGAGCGGCTGACGGACGGCGACCTGCTGGTCGTGTGCACGGACGGCCTGATCGAGCGGCGCCGCGAGACGCTCCGCACCGGGCTGGACCGGCTGGTGGCGGAGGTGGCGGCCCAGCCCGCCGACGCGCCCACGGCGTCCGTGGCCGACGACCTGATCCGCGCGCTCGCCCCGCACGGCGCGGAGGACGACGTGGCGCTGGTGGTCTACCGCGCCGGCGCGGTCGCCGCGGACGACCTGACCTGACCGGGCGTCAGCCCGCGCCCAGCCCCTCCAGGAACCCCTCGTAGGCGGGCTTCGCCTGGAGGTCGTCGTCGAACAGCAGCGGCGCCTCGTACGGCCGCTCCTCGGGCCAGGCCCGCAGCCACGACCGGGTGTCGTACAGCCCCCAGACGCCGACGAACGCCAGGTCGCGCTGCGCGAAGGCCGCGGCCAGGTCGCGCACCTGCCCCCGCTGGGCCTCCAGCCGGTCCGGCGGCGTCCGGTCCAGCTGCTCGTCGCGCCCCGAGATCGCGACGTCCAGCTCGGTCACGGCCTGCCGCACTCCGAGCGCCGCGACAGCGTCGAGGGTCGTGGCGACCCGGTCGACGTCGGTGTCCAGGTCGACGTGCATCTGGTGCCCGACGCCGTCGACCGGCGCGCCCGCGGCCTGCAGGTCCATCACGAGCCGCACCAGGCCGCGGCGGCGGTCGGGGGCATCCGTGTCGTAGTCGTTGAGGTACAGCGCGACGTCCGGGCCCAGCTCCTCGCGGGCGATCCGGAACGCCTCGGCCACGTAGTCCGGGCCGAGCACCTCGTACCACCGGCTGTGCCGCAGTCCGTCCGGCTGCTGCGGGTCGAGCGCCTCGTTGACGACGTCCCAGGACGTGACGGGGCTCGCGTCGCCGTACCGCTCGGCCAGGTGGTCGGCGACGGCGCGCGTGTGCGTGCGCAGCCGGTCGAGCAGCAGCGCGCGGTCCTCGGCGCTGCCGGTGAGCGCGCGGCCGTCCGGGGCCTCGAAGAACCAGTCCGGCGTCGACCGGTGCCAGACCAGCGTGTGGCCGTGCACCGTCAGCCCGTGGGCGGCGGCGAAGTCCAGCACCTCGTCCATGGGCCCGAAGTCGAACTCGCCCTCCGTCGGCTGCACCGTGACCGGCTTCATGGCGTTCTCGGGGGTGAGCTGGTCGAAGTGCCGGAGCAGCAGCTCGGCGGGGCGGCCGGTGAGGTCCTGCGGCCCGACCGCGACGCCCAGCGGCACCTGTGTCGCGTCCTTCAGGGCGGTCACGTCGGTCTGCACCTCCGGGGTCGGGCGCTGCACGGTGACGTCGTCCAGCCGCAGGTCGGCGGTCGACTCGGTGGTCTCGACGTACAGCCGCCACTCGCCGTCGCCCTCGGGGACCTGGGCGGTGCCGGACACCTCGACCCAGTCGCCGGCGGAGGCGGCGGCCCGCGCGACGTGCAGGTAGAGGGGGTCCTCGCTCCCCGGGTCGCGCTCGAGGGTGAGCTGCACGTCCGCGTCCGGCGCGCCGTCGCCGAGCCGGACCCAGGCCGAGACGGTGTGCACCTGGCCGCGGGCCACCGACCCCGACAGGTCGACCGCCGCGCCGTGCCAGGCCTCCGACCGGCCGGTGACCAGCAGGCTGCCCGCGCCGTCGTGCGTGACGTCCTGGGCGGCGGCGACCTGCACGCCGTCGCCCAGCGGGGCCCAGCCCTCGTCGCCCTCGTCGAAGCTGCTGGACAGCACGGTGGTCATGGCCTCGGCCGGCGGGGTGCTCGCGGGCGCGGTCGGGGCGGGGGAGTCGTCGGCGCGGTCGTCGTCCCGGACCAGCAGCACCACCACGAGCAGCACGAGGACGAGGACGACGGCGCCGGTGCCGAGCAGCAGGGCGGGTCGGCGCACGCGGGTGCCTCTCGTCCGGGGATCGGGGGAGGCCCCACGGTAGGCACGCCGGCACCCGGGAGGCCAGTCCCGCAGGTGGGCGCGCGCGTCGGCGCGCCGGTCCCTACGCTGGCGGCGTGCGGGCCATGACGTGGAACGTGTGGTGGCGCTTCGGGGGCGCGTGGCGGGAGCGGGAGCCCGCCGTCCTCGGCGTGCTCGCGGACGCCCGCCCCGACGTGCTCGCGCTGGTGGAGACCTGGCGGGACGCCGACGGCACGCAGGCCGACCTGGTCGCCGAGCGCCTCGGCCTGCCCGCCGCGGTGTTCGTGCCGACGGGGCTGCCGCCGGTCCCGGACGCCCCCGAGCCCGACCTGGCCGGCGTCGAGATGGGCATCGCCCTGGTCGCGCGGTGGCCCCCGCTCGCGACCCGGAACGTGCCGCTGCCCGCGACCCAGCGCCCCGGGCCGCCGGCGCACGTCCTGCACGCCACGCTCGACCACCCCGCGGGGCCGCTGCACGTCCTGGTGGCGACGCTCGAGTGGGAGCCGCGGTACGCCGAGGACCGGATGGCGCAGGCCTGGGCGCTCGCGGACCTCGCGGCGGACGCCGAGCTGGACGGCGACCTGCCGGTGCTGGTGCTCGGCGACCTCAACGCGCG
Source organism: Cellulomonas sp. PS-H5 (assembly GCF_019265565.1). Classification (NCBI taxonomy): domain Bacteria; kingdom Bacillati; phylum Actinomycetota; class Actinomycetes; order Micrococcales; family Cellulomonadaceae; genus Cellulomonas; species Cellulomonas sp. PS-H5. Next base: position 10,264 of record NZ_JAHVCI010000009.1, on the reverse strand, counting down.
GCCGGACGGCCCGCAGATGGCGGCGCTGACCCGGCAGCTCGCGGACCTGTGGCCGCTCGGGGGCGGCGACCCGGCCGCGGCGACCCTGAGCTCGGTCGTGCCGGAGGCGCCGCTGGAGGTGGTCGAGCTGATCGACCAGCGGATCGACCACGTGCTCGCCCGGCCCGGCCGCCCCGGCGGGACGCTGCGCGCGGACGGGGCCCGGCTCGCGGGGACCGCGCCCGTGGGCGGGCGGTACCCCTCGGACCACTTCGCGGTGGTCGTGGACGTGGAGCTGACGTCGTGAGGCGGGGACGTCCGGCGGGGCTCGCGGCCGTGCTGCTGCTGGCCGCCGCCGCGTGCACGCCGGGCGGGGACCCGGCGCCGTCCCCGGGGCGGAGCCCGGCGGGGGAGTCCGCCGCGCAGGCCGCCCAGCCCGAGCCCGCGCCCGCCGCCGACCCCGCGCCCGCCGCGGTCCTCGCCCCCGACGCCGCGTGGGCCGACCACGGCGCGGTGGCGGCCGACGCCTACGCCCTCGGGTACGCGGGTACCGTCGGCCCCATCACGCCCGAGCTGGCGGCCCGGATGCAGCCCTCCTGGCGTGCGGGCTGCCCGGTGCCGCTGGCCGACCTGCGGTACGTCACGGTCACCTACCGCGGGTTCGACGGCGCGACGGCGACGGGGGAGCTCGTCGTGCACGCGGACGTCGCGGACAGCGTGGTGGCGGTGTTCGGCGAGCTGTTCGCCCTGGGCTACCCGGTCCGCTCGATGCGGCTGGTCGACGACTTCGGCGGCGACGACGACGCCTCGATGGCGGCGGACAACACCTCGGCGTTCAACTGCCGGCCGATCAGCCGGGGCACCGGCTGGTCCGAGCACGCCTACGGCCGGGCGATCGACCTGAACCCGGTCGAGAACCCGTACGTGCGCGGGTCGCTGGTGCTCCCGCCGGAGGGCGTCCCGTACGCGTCGCGGCCCGACGCCCCGGGCGTGGTGCACGCGGACGACGCGGTGGTGCGGGCGTTCGCGGCGCACGGCTGGCGGTGGGGCGGGGACTGGTCGTCGCCGATCGACTACCAGCACTTCTCGACGACCGGCCGCTGACCTGCGCGCGCGCCCGGGCGGCCCCGCCCGAGGGACCAAGGGCCTGGCGTGTCCGGGGCGTCGAGGCGCATGGTGGACGGATCCGGCGTCAGCTGGACGGAGGTGCGGGAGATGGACGACAGGGTGGTCGTCGGCTACGACACGTCGGTCGAGTCGGCCGCGGCGGTCCGGTGGGCCGCGGCGCAGGCGGCGAGCCGCGGCTGGGAGCTCGACGTGGTGCACGTCTGGGGCTTCGCGGGCCGCGAGGGCGGCGGGGCCGGCGAGTCGTGGCTCGGTCGCGAGGTCCAGGAGCAGGTGCGGCAGATCGCCGAGGAGGGCGCGCGGATCGCCCTCGAGGCGGCCCCCGGCGTGGACGCCCGGCCCGAGGTGCGGCACGGGCCGCCCGCGCGGGTGCTGGTCGAGCGGGCCGCCGACGCCCGGCTGGTCGTGGTCGGCCGGCGCGGCGCGGGCGTGGTGAACGCCCTGATCGGGTCGGCCGCGACGGGCGTGCTGCACCGGGCGCGGTGCCCGGTGGTGGTGGTGCCCGCGTCCGCGCACGCCGGCGCGGGCCGCGACCCGGTGCTGGTCGGCTTCGACGGGTCCCCGGGCTCGTTCCGCGCGCTCGAGGCCGGGTGCGACCAGGCGGCCCACCTCGGCACCGGCGTGAGCGTCGTGACGGCGTGGACCACGGCGGTCGAGACGACCAGCCCGGCGTACTGGGCGTTCACCTACCCCCAGCGCTCGCCCGGCGAGGTGGCGCTCGAGGAGGCAGAGCGCGTGCTGGAGCGCGGCCGGTCGTGGGCGGCGTCCCGGCGGGACGTCGAGGTGGCGTTCGACCTGGCCGAGGGGCGGCCGGCGCAGGCGCTGGTGCGGCGCTCGCGGCACGCGAGCCTGCTGGTGGTGGGCACGCGCGGGCGCGGCGGGTTCGCCAGCCTGGTGCTCGGGTCGACCAGCCGCCCGGTGGTGCAGCGCGCCGAGTGCCCGGTGCTGGTCACGCGCAGCGCGGAGGCGGTGCCGGAGTCCCGCCCGCCGCGGCCGGAGCGCGCGACGGCGTCGGCCTGACGGCCCGCGGGGGCGGACCCGGCGGCGCGGGGGGACGCGCGGCTCAGGCCCGCGGCGCGCCGGTGCTCGCCCGCACCACGAGCCGGGTGGGCACCACGATCCGCGAGTCGGTCAGCGTCTCGCGGTCCCGGATCTGCCGGACCAGCAGGTCGATGAGGCGGCTGCCGATCTGGTGGAAGTCCTGCTGCACGGTGGTGAGCGGCGGCCAGAGGAACTCGGCGAGCGGGATGTCGTCGAACCCGACGACGGACAGGTCGTCCGGGACCCGGCGCCCGCGCTCGTAGAGCGCGCGGACGACGCCGGCGGCCATCTCGTCGTTGGCGCAGAACACGGCGGTGGCGTCGGGGTCGTCGGCCAGCCGCCGCCCCAGCTCGTAGCCGGACCGTGCCGTCCAGTCGCCGACGAGCACCTCCGGGACGGGGCGCCCGGAGCCGACCAGGTGCTCGCGCCACGCGGCGGCGCGCATCTGCGCGGGGGCCGAGTCCTCCGGCCCCGCCACGTGGTGCACCGTGCGGTGCCCGAGGTCGAGCAGGTGCTGCACGGCGAGGTGCGTCCCGGTGACCTGGTCCGCGCCGACCGCCGGGTGGTGCCCGACGAACCGCGAGTCGGACACCGCGACCGGCATCCGCGGCGGCAGCGCGAGCGTGACCGGGGTGGCGGTCTCGGCCCGGATGATGACCAGGCCGTCGATCGACTGGTGCGACAGCCGGGCCACGGCGTCGGTGACGTCGGCCGACCCGGGGGTGCGCACGTCGACCAGGCTGACGGTGTACCCCTCGGCCCGCGCGGCCTCGACGACGGCCTCGACCGTCCGGGACTCGCCGGTGCGGGCGAGGCGGTGCGCGATCAGGCCGAGGGTGCCGAACGAGCCGTACCGCAGCGCGCGCGCCGCGTGGTTGGGGGAGTAGCCGAGCTCGTCCATCGCCGCGAGCACCCGCTCGCGGGTCTCCGGCCGGACGTTCTCCGCGCCGGTCGACACGCGCGAGACGGTCTGCGAGGAGACGCCGGCGAGCTGCGCGACGTCGGCGATCGACGGGCCCGGGCGGCCGCGCGCGGCGACGGTCATGTCGCAGACCCTAGCGCGTGTTCACGTCACCATCGACGAAATGGTGACGTCACCATTTCGTGACCTCCGAGGGCGCCGCTTCCGTTGACGCGCGCGGCGACCCCGTGGCACCGTGAGCGGGCGCACCGGATGTTGACGTCAACATCGGAGGCGCAACGACCCCGAAGGAGTGGCTCGTCGTGACGCAGACCGTCCCCCCGCCCGTCGTGGCGGACCTCCCGGCCCGGCCCGGACGCCGTCCGGCCCGCCGCGGCCGGTGGACCGGCTGGGGCTTCGTCGGCCCGTTCATGGCCGTGTTCGCGCTGGTGTTCCTCGCGCCCATCGCGTACTCGATCTACCTCAGCCTGTTCCGCAAGCAGCTCGTCGGGGGCAACGCCTTCGTCGGCGTCGAGAACTACCAGCGCGCGTTCGCCGACCCGGCGTTCTGGTCGGCGCTCGGGCGCGTGACCCTGTTCCTCGCGGTGCAGGTGCCGATCATGCTCGGCATCGCGCTGCTGGTGGCGCTCGCGATCGACAGCGGCCGGCTCTACGGCAAGAGCTTCTTCCGCATCTCGATCTTCATGCCGTACGCGGTGCCCGCGGTGGTCGCCACGCTCATGTGGGGCTTCATGTACGGCACCCGGTTCGGCCTGGTCGGGAACATCAACGACGCGTTCGGGGTCTCGCTGCCCAACCCGCTGTCGCCCGACCTGGTGCTGCTGTCGATCGGCAACATCGTGACCTGGAGCTTCGTGGGCTACAACATGCTGATCTTCTACTCGGCGCTCCGGGTGGTGCCGGCCTCGCTCTACGAGGCCGCGGCCATCGACGGGGCGGGGCAGTGGCGGGTGATCCGCGCGATCAAGCTCCCCGCGATCCGCGGCGCCCTGGTCATCGCCACGATCTTCTCGATCATCGGCTCGTTCCAGCTGTTCAACGAGCCGAGCATCCTGCAGAAGCTCGCGCCCAACGCGATCACGACGAGCTTCACGCCGAACATGTACGCCTACTCGCTGTCCTTCTCCGGCCAGCAGTACAACTACTCGGCCACCGTCGCGATCATCATGGGCGTCGTCACGATGGTCGTCGCCTACGCCGTCCAGCTCCGCGGCATGCGGAAGGAGGCGTGACGATGACGACCACCACCGCTCCCACGCCGGCCCGTCCCGTGGCCGGCCCGAAGCTCCGCACCCGCCGCGGCCACAGCGTCGACAAGCCGCGCCGCAGCGTCCTGCTCACGGTGCTCACCACCGTCGTCGGCCTGTACGCCGTCGTCCCGCTGGCCTGGCTGGTCATCAACGCGACCAAGGCGCAGGAGGACCTGTTCGGCTCGTTCGGCCTGTGGTTCGCCGGCGACTTCTCGCTGCTGTCGAACATCGCCGACACCCTCACCTACAACGACGGCATCTTCGTCCGCTGGCTCGGCAACACGCTGCTCTACGTGGTCGTCGGCGCCGGCGGCGCCACCGCGCTGGCGGTGCTCGGCGGCTACGGCCTGGCCAAGTTCACGTTCCCCGGCAAGCGCGCCGTGTTCGCGATCGTGATCGGGGCGGTCGCGGTGCCCGGCACCGCGCTCGCCGTGCCGACGTTCCTGATGTTCAGCCAGATGGGCCTGACCAACACCCCGTGGGCCGTCATCATCCCGTCGCTGATCTCGCCGTTCGGCCTCTACCTCATGTGGACGTTCGCGGCCGAGGCGATCCCGACCGAGCTCCTGGAGGCCGCCCGCGTCGACGGCGCCAGCGAGGTGCGCACCTTCGCGCAGATCTGCCTGCCGCTGCTCGGCCCCGGCATCGTCACGGTGCTGCTGTTCACGATGGTCGCGACCTGGAACAACTACTTCCTGCCGCTGATCATGCTCAAGGACCCGGACTGGTACCCGCTCACCGTCGGCCTGAACTCGTGGAACGCCCAGGCGGCGACCTCGGGCGGCCAGGCGATCTTCAACCTCGTGATCACGGGCTCCGTCCTCACGATCGTGCCGCTCATCGCCGCGTTCCTGCTGCTGCAGCGGTTCTGGCAGTCGGGCCTCGCGTCCGGCTCCGTCAAGGAATGACCCCTCCCGCACGACCCAGCACCACCCATCTCACGACGACGTGGAAGGACACCCCATGACCGCAGGTACCCGCCGGACGCTGGTGCGCACCGTCGCGCTGGCCGGCGCGCTCTCCCTCGGCCTCGCCGCCTGCAGCTCCGGCGGCGACGGCGGCGGCTCGGACGACGCCTCGGGCGGCGGCTCGACGACGCTCACGATCTGGGCGTGGGAGACCTCGCTGACGGACGTGGTCGCCGACTTCCAGGCCGACCACCCCGACGTGACGGTCGACCTGGTCAACGCCGGCACCGGCAACGACCAGTACACCGCGCTGCAGAACGCGATCGCGGCCGGCTCGGGCGTCCCGGACGTCGCGCAGATCGAGTACTACGCCGTGCCGCAGTTCGCGATCGGCGAGTCGCTGCTCGACCTCACCGAGTACGGCGCCGACGACCTGGACGGCACCTTCAGCCCCGGGCCGTGGAACGCGGTGCACCAGGGCGACGGCATCTACAACCTGCCGATGGACTCCGGCCCGATGGCGCTGTTCTACAACAAGGCCGTCTTCGACCGGCTCGGCGTCGCCGTGCCGACCACGTGGGACGAGTACCTCGCGGCCGCGCGCGCCCTGCACGCCGCCGACCCGAGCGTCTACATCGCCTCCGACACCGGCGACGCCGGCTCGGCGACCTCGATGATCTGGCAGGCCGGCGGTCACCCGTACACCGTCGACGGCACGGACGTGACCATCGACTTCACGGACGAGGGCACGCAGAAGTACACCGACCTGTGGCAGCAGATGATCGACGAGGGCCTGCTCTCCGACATCAGCGGCTGGACCGACGAGTGGTACCAGGGCCTCGGCAACGGCACCCTCGCGACCCTCGTCGTCGGCGCGTGGATGCCCGCCAACCTGGAGTCCGGCGTCGCGCAGGCGTCCGGCGACTGGCGCGTCGCGCCCATGCCGCAGTGGGAGGCCGGCGACTCCGTGACGGCCGAGAACGGCGGCTCCGGCCTGTCGATCCCGGCGGGCACGCAGAACGCCGAGCTCGCCTACGAGTTCCTGCAGTACGCCACCGCCGGCGACGGCGTGCAGACCCGGATCGACGCGGGCGCCTTCCCGGCCACCGTCGCCGACCTGGAGTCGGACGAGTTCCTCAACAAGGAGTTCCCGTACTTCGGCGGCCAGAAGGCCAACGAGATCCTCGCGCAGTCCGCGGCCGACGTGGCCGAGGGCTGGCAGTACCTGCCGTTCCAGGTCTACGCGAACAGCATCTTCAACGACACGGCCGGCCAGGCCTACGTGTCGGGGACGACGCTGCAGGACGGCCTGCTCGACTGGCAGGACAAGTCGATCGCGTACGGCAACGAGCAGGGCTTCACGGTCGACTGACGCCCTCGGCCGGGCCGGCGGCGCGGCGCACGACGCCCGCCGCCGGCCCGGCACCGGCCACCGCCCCGCCCGGCCACCGCGCCCCACCCACGACACCCCGGGAGCACCGCCCAGCATGCCCACGTTCGAGATCGGCGACACCGACTTCCTGCTCGACGGCCGCCCGCACCAGGTGGTCTCCGGTGCGCTGCACTACTTCCGGGTGCACCCCGAGCAGTGGGCGGACCGCATCCGCAAGGCCCGGCTGATGGGGCTCAACACCATCGAGACCTACGTGGCGTGGAACTTCCACGCCCCCGAGCGCGGGCGGTTCGACCTCGACGGCCCGCGTGACCTGGGCCGGTTCCTCGACCTGGTCGCCGCCGAGGGGATGCACGCGATCGTGCGTCCCGGCCCGTACATCTGCGCCGAGTGGGACAACGGCGGTCTGCCCGCGTGGCTGCTCGCGGATCCGGAGGTCGGCGTCCGCCGGCACGAGCCGCGCTACCTCGCCGCCATCGCGCAGTACTACGACCAGCTGCTCCCGCTCGTCGCCGAGCGCCAGGTCACCCGGGGCGGTCCCGTGATCGCGGTCCAGGTGGAGAACGAGTACGGCGCCTACGGCGACGACCACGACTACCTGCGCGCGCTGATCGCGATGAACCGGGAGCGCGGGATCGAGGTCCCGCTGCTGAGCTGCGACCAGGCCGACGACGAGATGCAGGCCCGCGGCAGCGTCCCGGAGCTGCACCGCACGGTCACCTTCGGCACCCGCGCCAAGGAGCGTCTCGAGCTGCTCCGCCGGCACCAGCCGACCGGCCCGCTCATGTGCATGGAGTTCTGGGACGGCTGGTTCGACTGGTGGGGCGAGCCGCACCACGTGGCCCCGGCCGAGATGAACGCGCAGGACCTGGACGACCTGCTGGCGCTGGGCGCGTCCGTGAACCTCTACATGTTCCACGGCGGGACGAACTTCGGGTTCACCGGCGGCGCCAACGACAAGCACACGTACCAGCCGATCACCACGTCGTACGACTACGACGCTCCGCTCGCGGAGCACGGCGCGGTCACCGCCAAGTGGCACGCGATGCGCGACGTCATCTCCCGGTACGCGCCCGTGCCGGACGAGCTGCCCGCCGACCCGGCGCCGGCGCCGGAGCTCGCGGTCGACCTCGACCGCCGGGTCCCGTTCGCCGCGGCGCTGCCCGTGCTCGGCGAGCCCGCGGCGTGGGACCACCTGCCGACCACCGACGAGCTCGGCCACTGGACCGGGTTCACGCTCTACCGCACCCGGGTCACCGCGGACGACCGCGCGCTCACGTTCACCGAGGTCCGGGACCGCGCGCTGGTCGCCCTCGACGGCGAGCCGGTCGGCGTCCTGAGCCGGACCGAGCACAGCCGCACGCTCGCGCTGCCCGCCCGGGCCGGCGAGCTCACCCTGCTGGTCGAGGACCAGGGCCGCGTCAACTACGGCCCGCGGATCGGCGAGCCCAAGGGGCTCATCGGGCCCGCGCGCACGGCGACCCGCGAGCTGACCGACTGGGCGGTGACGCCGATGCAGCTGGACGGCGTCGAGCCGGCGATGGCCGACCTGCTGGCCGCCGCGCCCGCCGCCGACGCCGCGGTGCCGGTCGCCGGCCCGGCGTTCCTGCGCGGCACCTTCGACACCGTCGCGGGCGCCGACCACTTCCTGCGCACGGACGGCTGGGGCAAGGGCCTGGTGTGGGTGAACGGCTTCCTGCTCGGCCGGTACTGGAGCGCGGGCCCGACCGCGACGCTGTACGTGCCAGGGCCGCTGCTGCGCGCCGCCGGCAACGAGCTCGTGGTCCTCGAGCTGCACGGCGCCGCGGAGGCGCGGGTGACGTTCGTCCCCGGTCCCGACCTCGGCTCCTCGGAGGTCTGAGAAGTCACCCGCCCGCGATCGCGGTCCACCCGGTCGGCGCCTCAGATGACCTGCGAGGACGCCGATGACACGAGCAGGTCCCCGGCGCGCTCGCCGGGGCGGCGCGTGCAACAGCGAGGATCGGGACGTGGACGGCGCAGGGCAGCAGGAGTGGGAGGCCGACGAGGGCGCCCGGGTGCTGCGCGGGGCCCTGGCGGCGCTGACCCGGGACGGCTCGTTCCCGCTCGACGGCCTCACGCCCCGGTCGCCCGCGTCGGCGGCCGAGGGCGCCGGGCGGGTCCCGGGGCTGCCACGCCGGCGGCGCCGCGTGGAGGCGGGCGGGGCGCCGGCCCCCGAGGACCTGCCCGCGCTGATGGCGCGGCAGTCCCAGCGGCTGCGGCAGCTCGAGACGCTCATCGAGGCGGCGCCGGTCGGCATCGGCCTGGTGCAGCTCGACGGCCGCACCCCGCTCACGAACGACACCCTGCGGCAGCTGCTCGGCTACTCGACCGAGGAGTTCGCGACGATGCCGTTCGCGGACTACACCGTGCCCGAGGACCAGGCGGAGAACGACCGGCTGTTCCGCGCGATGGTCGAGGGGGACGGCGACGGCTTCGCGATGCAGAAGCGGTTCGTCCGCAAGGACGGCACGACCCTCTGGGTGGACCTGACCGTCTCGCTGGTCCGGGACGCCGACGGGCGGCCGGACTACGCCATCGGCATGGTCCAGGACATCACCGAGCGCAAGCGCCTGGCCGACGAGCTCGCCGCCGCCGAGCTGCACTACCGGCTGCTGGTCGAGCACGTCCCGGCGGTCGTCTACATCGCCGAGCCCGGGCCCGGCGGCCGGTTCGAGTACGTGAGCCCGCGGCTGGAGTGGATGCTCGGCCGCACGCCCCAGGAGTGGCTGGACGACCCGGGGGAGTGGACCCGCGCGATCCACCCGTCGGACCGCGCGATGCGGTTCCACGAGGAGGCGCTGCGCGAGGGCCTCGGCGAGGGCGGGCAGCTGCCGTCGATCACCTACCGCCTGCGGCACCGCGAGGGCTACGACGTGTGGGTGCGCGACGACGCCGTCCTGCGCCGGGACAGCGACGGCAGCCCGCGGCTGCACGGCGTGCTCGTCGACGTGACCCAGGAGAAGACGCTCGAGGAGCGCCTGGCCCACATGGTCGACCACGACGCGCTCACGGGTCTGGTCAACCGGTCGCACTTCCACCGGCTGGTGGACGAGGCGCTGGCCGGGCGGGTCGACGGGCGCCGCGGGGTCGCGGTCATGTACGTCGACCTGGACGACTTCAAGGCGGTGAACGACAGCTTCGGGCACGCCGTGGGCGACCGGGTGCTGGTCGCCGTGGCCGACCGGCTGCGCGAGCTCGTGCCGCCGTCGGGGGCCGTCGCGCGGCTGGGCGGTGACGAGTTCGCGGTGCTGGTCACGGGGACGCCCGCCGCGGTGCGGCGCGCGGTGGCGGCGGTGCAGGACATGGGTCAGGTGTCGGTGCCCGTCGGCGGGGCGTGGGCGCGGGTCAGCGCCAGCGTCGGGGCCGCGGTGGCGGACCGGGCGCACACGACCGAGAAGCTGCTGCACGACGCGGACCAGGTGATGTACGACGCCAAGCTCGGCGGAGACCGGCCGGGGCGCGGTGGCGCACGCCGCGGCGCGGCGGCCCGCCGCACCGTCGGGGAGCGCCGCGGGGCCGTCGGCGGTGCCGCGGCCGGGCGCCGGGCGGGCGACCGCGGGACCCGCGACGAGGGCGGCCGGCGCGCCGGGGGCTGAGGCGGATCCTCGAGTCCCCGGCGCGCCGG